>JAEUIB010000492.1 GCA_016795255.1 Planctomycetota bacterium | reverse complement strand
ATCCTCGGCGCGGACGAACGGCAGGTAGCCCTCCGCGAAGATGCGCGTCGGCTGGTACCAGAGTGCGAGCAAGATCGCGACGCACCACGGCGCCAGCTTGCTCGGCACGACCAGCGCGATCAGCGCGAACGCCGCGGCCGCGAGCGCGAGCCAGAGTTGCTCGAAGCCGCGCTCGCCCCGCGGGCGCCGCCGCGCGAAGAACGACGCGAACGGCGCCGACGTCTCGTCGCCGTTCGCGTCGTACCAGCCCGAACACACGAGCGAGCCGTCGGCGAGCGACGCGAGCATCCGGATCGGCTCGTGCGACGGATAGAGGCCCCACGCCGGCACTTCGAAGCGCGCGGCGACGACGATCTCGGGCTCGGTCGGCAGCGTCGGGTCGAGCGAGCGGTTCTCGGGCGGCACCGGCACGAACTTGCCGTTCAGCACGTCGTCGCGCCCGATCTGCAGTGCGACCGCGGTGACCGGCGACGCCGGAGCGAGCCAGCCCGCCATCTTCCAGATCGTCACCGGCTCGATGGGCGACGAGTGTTCGGCGCGCTTCGAGTACGGCATCGCCGACGGAACGCGCGTCGCTCCGGCGATCGCTTGCGCGACGGCCTTGTCGACCTGGACCGTCGGCTTCGGCGCGTCGTCGCGCCCGAGCCACAGCGCGACCAGCACCGCGGCGCTGCCGGCCGCCGCGCGCGCGACGTCGCGCCGCGTGCAATCGCCGAAGCGATCGATCGCCGCCGCGCACAGCGCCGCCGCGGCGAGGCTCGAGACGAACGTGAAGCGCTCGTTGACCGTGACGTCGAGCAGCGGGAAGCGCTGGATGAAATCGGTGAACCACGGTGCGCGCAGGCCGATCGCCGCGATCGCGACGAACGTCCAGATCGAGAAGCGCAGCACGCGCGACGGGCGACCGACGATCGCTCCGATGATCGCGAGGAACAGCAGGGCGCCGAGAAATCCGTGATTCGTGAAGTACGTGACGGCCGAACCGCGCACGCCGGTCGCCGGACCTTGCATGTCCGGCACGAGCAGCATCGCCGCGTCCATCGGCATGTCGGCGGCTTGGCTCGCGCGCAACGCCAACACGAGTCCCGCGCACAACACCGTCGCGGTCAGCCACGGCCGGGCGCTCTCGCGACCGAGCCGCCGCGCCGCGAACACCGCGATGAGGATCCCGGCGAGCGCCGGCCAATGCCAGCGCGTGAACTCGGGAACGAGGCTGTTGCCGGACTGATGCCGGAACGCCCACGTGTCCGACAGGCTCAGGTACTCGATGAACGGCAGCAGTTGGACCAGCGACAGTCCGGCGCCGAGCACGAACCCGAGTGCGCACGGCGCGAGGCGCTTCGCCGTCGCGAGCCACGACTGGCCGCGCGTCACGTCGAGCGCGCGCGCGAGCGCGAACGCTCCGTTCGCCACTTGGGCGTGGAACGAGGTCTCGCAGTGGCCGGCGAAGTGCTGCAGCATCGCCAGGAGCGCGACGAGCGCGACCAGACGCGGCCGCGGCGTCAGCACGCACCGATCCGCGACCAACGCCAGCCACGGCATCAGCGACGAAACGTGCAGATGCGGATGCATGACGAGGATGATCGCGAACCCGCAGTACCCGTAGGCCGCGCCGCCGATCAGCGATCCGCCGCGCCCGAATCCGAGGTGCCGCAGCAGCGCGTACGCGCCGAGCGCACCGATGACGAAATGGAACAGCGCCATCCATGCTTCGGAGGACGGCCCGAGCCCGATCCACCAGACGGCCCAATGCACGGGCCACAGCAACGCGGACTGCTGGATCGCGAAGAACGGAGCGCCGCAGTACGCCGAGTCCTTCCACAGCGGCAAGCGTCCGTGCTCGGCGAGCTGCGCGGCGCCGTAGCGGATCCAAGGCTCGTACTGCGTCGCCGAGTCCTGGATGCAGTTCACGCCGATCGGAGCCGCCTCGCGGAACTCCTTCGGGAACGGACCGCCACGCAGGAAGGGACCGGCGCCGGACAAGGACTCGCCGCGCACGAAGGTGCGCTCGAGGAGTCCGATGCCGATCGCCAAGTAGACCGCGAACACGAGCACGGCCCACAGCGTGGACCGCGACGAAGGGAGTTGGGGTTGGGGCACGCGCCTATTCCGCTGGACGGCGCGCCGGCGTTCAAGGTGTCAGTGGCCGATTTCTGCGAGGTTCAAATCCCGAACTGCGCGGGGAATTCGAGCCGAATCGACCATCGGCGACCCGCCCGAGCGGTCTCGGCCCCCGGCCCGTCGGCGGCCGACTCGTGTGGTAGTCTCCGCGCCGCTTCGCGCGAGCGCCCGTAGCTCAGTTGGATAGAGCACAGCTTTCCTAAAGCTGGGGTCGCAGGTTCGACTCCTGCCGGGCGCACCATTGCGCGATCGAGGTCGAGGGGACCGGATCGAAGGGGGTTCGGACGATTTCCTGGAAGCCGGATTCGTTCGATTCCTGGCACGCAGGTGGCACCCGTGACATGTCGGACACCACCGCGATGGAGCAAAGGCTGGCACCGATGATCGACGACGAGACCAAAGGCATCCTGCGTGGGATCCGAGCGAACCTCGCTTGGTGTTCCGTGGGGATCTTCCTGCTGGTCGTCGTGCTCGGACCGTGTCAGTGCGTGAGAGATGGGGCCCGCGTCGCAACGGTGGAGTCGGGTGCCTCGAAGTGATCGGTCCGCCAGGGGGCGGGGGCGCTTTTCTCGACGACGATGGGGGCCTGCCGGCCCATCGAATCCAGACTCGTGGAACTCGCGGAGGGCCGGATCTGCCGGCGGACTCGGCGGAGCCGGCATTCGGCAAGCCGGAAACCGGCGATCGGCGAATCCGCTGCAGCGGCGGAATCGTCGGGCACGGCGGCGTCGGCGGTAGCGAGGTCACCGGCGGGCCCCGGCCG
>JAEUIB010000475.1 GCA_016795255.1 Planctomycetota bacterium | reverse complement strand
CCACTTAGAGCGGGATGTTGCCGTGCTTCTTGCTCGGCACGGTTTCGCGCTTCGTGCGCAAGAGCCGGAGCGCGCCGATCAGGCGCTCGCGCGTTTGGCGCGGTTCGATGACCTCGTCCACGTAGCCGAGCTCCGCGGCCTTGTACGGATTGGCAAAGCGGTCCTTGTAGTCGCTCTCGAACTTCGCCTGCTCGGCGGCCGGGTCCTTCGCCTTCGTGATCTCGCGCTTGTAGATGATCTCGACCGCGCCCTTGTGGCCCATGACCGCGATCTCGGCCGTCGGCCACGCGAGGTTGAGGTCGGCGCGGATGTGCTTGCTCGACATGACGTCGTACGCGCCGCCGTACGCCTTGCGCAGGATCACCGTCAGCTTCGGCACCGTCGCTTCGCAGTACGCGTACAGCAGCTTCGCGCCGTGATCGATGATCGCGCCGTACTCCTGCGCCGTGCCCGGCAGGAAGCCCGGCACGTCCTCGAACGTGATCAACGGGATGTTGAACGCGTCGCAGAAGCGCACGAAGCGCGCGCCCTTGCGTGACGCGTCGATGTCGAGGCAGCCCGCGAGCTGGTTCGGCTGGTTCGCGATCACGCCGACGCTCTGCCCACCGAGCCGCGCGAAGCCGACGACGATGTTGCGCGCGAACCGCTCGTGGACCTCCATGAAGTCGCCGTGGTCGACGACGCGCGTGATGACGTCCTTGACGTCGTACGGCTTGTTCGACTCGGTCGGGATGATCGAGTCGAGCGCCGCGTCCGCGCGCGTCGGATCGTCGGTGCACTCGATCGCCGGCGCCGCATCGAGGTTGTTCTGCGGCAGGAACGCGAACAGTCGCCGCAGCATCGCGAGGCAGCTCGCGTCGTCGGGCGCCGTGAAGTGCGCGACGCCGGACTTCGTCGCATGCGTCTTCGCGCCGCCGAGCTGCTCGCTCGAGACCTCTTCGTGCGTGACCGTCTTCACGACGTTCGGGCCGGTCACGAACATGTACGAGGTGTGCTCGACCATGAACACGAAGTCGGTGATCGCCGGCGAGTAGACCGCGCCGCCCGCGCACGGGCCCATGATCGCGGAGAGTTGCGGCACGACGCCCGACGCCAGTGTGTTGCGCAGGAAGATGTCCGCGTAGCCGCCGAGCGAGAGCACGCCTTCCTGGATGCGCGCGCCGCCGGAGTCGTTCAGGCCGATGACCGGCACGCCGGTCTTCAGCGCGAGGTCCATGATCTTGCAGATCTTCTTCGCGTGCGCCTCGCCGAGCGAGCCGCCGAACACCGTGAAGTCCTGCGAGAACACGAACACCGGCCGGCCGTCGATCAACCCCGAGCCCGTGACGACGCCGTCGCCGAGGAACTTCTTGTCGCCCATGCCGAAGTCTTCGGTCCGATGGACGACGAAGCGGTCGATCTCGCGGAAGCTGCCTTCGTCCAGCAACAGCGCGATGCGCTCGCGCGCCGACAGCTTGCCCTGCTCGTGCTGCTTCGCGATGCGGTCGGCGCCGCCGCCGAGTTCGGCCTCGGCGTTCTTGCGCTTCAGGATCTCGATCGGGTCGTGGGCTGGATCGGGCATCGGTGGCGCGTCTCGAGGGCTGTGGGTTCCGCGGAAGACCGCAGATCGAAGCGCCCGCGACCGGCGCCGACAAGCGCGAACTTCGAGGCGAGCGCACTGGTGCGCATTGCCTCATGTGCGAAGGAGGGGGCTGACCCCTTCTCGTCCGGTGAGGGAGGGGGCTGACCCTCAGTCGTCCCCTGCCAAGTCCGCCGGCTTCACACCGCGCTCGAAGCCCCCGAAGCCGAACGGCGACGGCTCGTACGTCCCGACCAACCCGACGTCGGTCTCCGCGCGGATCGCGTCCTCGTCGCCGAGCGCCCAATCGCACGCATTCACGAACAGCCGCCGCGAGCCTTCGCGCGTGAACGCCTGCGCCGACCCGAACGTCGCCGTGAAGACCCGTTGCGTCTTGCCGTCCCCCACGGCTCGCTCGCGCACCCACGCGATCGGCATCATCGGCGCGTTCGGATCCGCTCCATCGCGCGCCGGCGCCGGCTCCGCGTCGATCGCCATCGTCGCCAACACCTGCCCGAGCACGAGTGGCGTCGCGCCCTCGGCCAACGGCAAGCGCACGGCGTAGACGTCCGCAGGATCCCAGACGTCGGCGGCATCGACCCCACGCAGGACCGGATGCTCGGCCGCACCCGGCGCGACGACTCCCCGCGTCCCTTGCGTCCCGTGCTCCCCGTGATGCGCGATCCACGTCTCGCCGAGGACCGCGCGACCGAAGCCGCCCTCGAAGCCCTCGACGCTCGAACGCCAGTCGTAGCGCGCGAATCGCGACGCCTCGTCGAGCTGGAACGCATGCGTCGCCGTGCGCAGTCCGATCACCGGCTTGCCGGACTCGACGTGGCGCGCGATGCGCTCCATCGCCTCGTCCGGGTAGTTCCGGAACCGGATGCCCAACACCAACAGGTCGGCGTCGTCGACGGCTTCGATCCCCGGCACCGAATCCGCTCGCTCCGGGTCGATCGTCTGCGTCGCCGGATCGATCGCGAACAGCACCGTGCACCGCAAGCCCCGCCGCGCCGCGAGGATCTTCGCGAGTTGCGGCAAGCTCTCCTCGGAGCGGTACTCCTCGTCGCCGGAGATCAGCACGACGTGCTTGCCGCGATCCTGCGCGGGCGGCGGCTCGAACGTGAGCCACGGCTGCGCGTCGGACGCGAGGATCCCGGCGAGGACGAATGCGGCGATACCCATGGGCGGAACTCTACGTCAGGAACGACCGCGACCCGCGGAAGCGAACTTCCGCGGGTCGCGCATCGGGAGAGTGCGACGAAGAGCCGTCGGCGCCGATCAGAACAGGACGGGCGCGACCGAGCTCGACAACCACGGATCCGCGCCTGCCGGCGGAATGACGTAGTTCTGGAGCTGCGGCTGCAGGCCGATGATGATCGGGTTGTTCGGCACCGGGATGTCCATGTCGAGGATACCGTCGCCGTCGACCGCGACCGGCCACGGGATCACGACGAAGAACGACGGGTCGATGTACAGGCGCCCGAGCGTCGTCCCCATGTCGATGTACGCCGGCTGGACACCGAGCAGCAGCAACAGATTGCTGCCGGGCGGCGCGACCTGATGCAGGCGCAGCGTGTTGCCGAGGTTGATCGCCTGCGTGAACTCCGGATAGCGCCCGGTGTACGCGAACGACCCCTGGACCGAGTAGACGCTGAGCTGCGTGCCGTGCGTCAACGTGCCGATCGAGCTCGCGGTGTCGAACTTCGTCGGCGCTTGGGTCAGCGGCTCGGCGTACCACTCGCCCGACGGCTGGCCGAAGCCGAAGCCGGTGACGCCGTCGTGTGCCATGCAGGTGTGCCGCGAGATCTTGATCGTCAGCGCGGCCTGACCGGTCACGGTCGCCCAGCGATTGAGGCGCGCGTCGAACACGTGCGCGATGTCACCCGCGCCGTCGATCGCGACGAACGTCGCGCCGCTGGTCGGCGCTTGGAAGCTGCCGGCGAGCGACGTCGCCAACGAGACCCACGTTCCGTGGCGCGCCGAGTACGCCTCGTAGCCGCTCGGATGACCGAGCACGACGGCATCGCGGACGCACGACACGCTGTTCGCGTTCGACAGCGGCGCCGCCGTGAACGTGTTCAGCACCGGGCTGTACGCGTAGTCGCCGGTCGCGCTGTCGAGGTACGCGACGGCGTCGTTCGCCGTCACCGAGTACGTCCCGGGCAGCGTCGCACCGTACTGACCGCTCAGCGCCGAGAACGGCGTCACCGAGCCGGACTCGATCACGAACGCGAAGTGGTAGTCGAAGTAGAACGACGGAGCGACCGCTGGCCGACTGACGAACTGTCCGCGGCCCGAGCCGTAGCAGACGACGTTCGATCCGTCGACGAAGCCCGCCACGCCCTCGGCGCCGTCGATGTTCACGATCGGCGCGCTCGCGGTGTAGCTCGCCATCGTGCCGGTCAGGCCCGAGTAGCCCCACGCCTGATTGCCCGACCACTGGATCGCGTACTCGTTCTTCTGGATCGACAACGCGCCGACCGGAACGGTCTGCGTCGCCCACGTGTTCTGTTGCGCGGAGAAGCCTCGGAAGTTGCCCGGGCTGTTCGCGGTGGCGGCTTCGCCTTCACCGACGACCGTCAGCAGCGCGGCCGGATCGGCCGCGACCGGCACGAACGTGCCGTGGTGCGCCGACAAGCCGTAGACCGTCGAACCGTCGAGCGCGAGTCCGATCAAACGGTTCGCGACCATCGTCGGGTTGGGTTGCGACAGCGTCACCGACTCCCACTTGCCGTGGAAACCGCCGAAGCCGTACAGCGTCGTGCCGTCGGCGACGAGCGTGACCCACGACGAACTCGCCGGACCGCTGACGACCGTCGCCGTCCCGCTGGTCACGATCGTGTCCACCTTGCCGGTGTGCGACGCGAACCCGTGGATCAGGTTCCCGTCCTGGATGATGCAGTAATCGTTCGCCTGGAAGATCGGCGACGGGTTCGAGACCGGGAGGACCGTCCACTCCTTGGTGACGCCGGAGTAGAGCCACGCATCCGTGGTCGTCATGAACGTCACGGTCGTGCCGATCGAGTTCGGGATCGAGACTTGGTTCGGCGGCAGCGTGATCGTCGACCAGTTGGACGGCGGATCGGCGAAGGCGAGGGACGACGACGCGAGAACGAGCGCACAGGCGAGTGCGCTGGATCGATTCGGGCTCATGCGGGCTCCACGAAGCAGCTTCGAAGTGGGAGAGGCGGCGGGGGCGCCCTTCGGACGAATCGCGCCCCGTCGACGATTGGGCCGACCCCCGAAACGGAGAGTCGACACGGCGGTTCACCGTCAATTCGGGGGATTCTCCGCAATTCGACGATCCGCCCGCAAGCCACCGGGCCAAGTTCTGGACACTCCGCCACCCACCAACGATCGTTCTGAGCATCGACGACCACAACGACGATTCCACTGTTGATGGATCGTAGTGCCGAACGTACAACGCTCGACGTAGCCTCCCGCCGACGAGGTGCCGTCCCGTGTTCGACGCCATCGACCGCCGAATCCTGCAGGCGCTCCAAGCGAACGCGCGCGTCAGCAACGCCGACCTCTCACGCGACCTCGGCATGGCGCCGTCCGCGATCCTCGAGCGCGTCCGCAAGCTCGAGCAGCGCGGCATCGTCCTCGGCTACGAAGCCCGCCTCGCGCCGCGCGCCGTCGGTCTCGGCCTGACGGCGTTCGTGTTCGTCCGCGCCGACGACCGCATCGGCCCCGGCAAGTCCGCGGACGCGCTGATCGCGATCCCCGAAGTCCAAGAGGTCCACAACGTCGCGGGCGAGGACTGCTACCTCGTGAAGCTGCGCACGCGCGACACGGACCATCTCGCTCGGGTGCTGCGCGATGGAATCGCCGCGATCCCGACGATCCTCTCGACCAAGACCACGATCGTCCTCACGACGATGAAGGAAACCGCGCGCCTCGCTCTCCATCAACTCGAGGATGCCGCGGACGCAGACGGCAGCGAGACCGACGCGGCGACGTAGCCCCGACCGCCTGTGCACGCGGCTTGCCGCGCGGGGCGGAGCCATGCCCGGAACCGGAGAATCCATGCGTTTCCGCGATCGACTCGTGATGGCGCTGCTGGCGGCGATCTGGGGCGCGTCGTTCCTGTTCCAGCGCGATGCCGCTCCCGAGTTCGGCCCGCTCGCGCTGGTGCAAGTCCGCATCTCGGTCGCCGCCGCGTTCCTGCTCGCGATCGTCGCCTGGCGCGGACAAGTTCGGCAACTGCGGTCGCACGTCGGCGCCATGGTCGTCCTCGGCGCGATCTCGACGCTGGTGCCGTTCTGCCTGTTCACGTACGCGACGCTGTCGATCACCGCCGGGTTCGCCAGCGTGCTGAATGCGACCGCCCCACTGTTCGCCGCCGTGATCGGCTGGCTCTGGCTCCGCGAGTCGTTGTCGCGCCTGCGGAGCCTCGGCGTCGCCGTCGGCTTCGCCGGTGTCGTGATCCTCGTCTCGCCGAAGCTCGCGCTGAGCGGCGAGAACGCGGCGATCGCGGCCGGACTGCTCGCGTCCACGTGCTACGGCCTGTCGGGCCACTTCTCGCGACACAAGCTGAAGGGAGTCGCCCCTCTCGTTCTGACGTGCGGCAGCCAGATCGGCGCGAGCCTGATGCTGTTGCCGTTCTCGATCACCCACTGGCCCGCGGCGTCGCCGTCGGGCTGGAGTTGGGGTTGCGCGATCGTCCTCGGCGTCGTCTGCACCGGTACCGCGTACGCGCTGTACTTCCAGCTCGTCGAGCGGGTCGGAGCGGCCTCGGCGATCGTCGTCACGTACCTGATCCCGGTGTTCGGCATCCTGTGGGGATCGCTGTTCCGCGCCGAGCCGGTGACGCCGCCGATGCTGCTCGGCACCGGCGTGATCCTCGCCGGCACGATCCTCGTCACCGGATTTCGTCCGTCCGGTTCCGGCAGCCAACTCCTAAAAAAATAGGAGACGCGACGGAAGCCGCCCCGCATCGCGTCCTTTCGAGTCGCTCGGGATCCCACTCGCCGCCGTCGCCCGCTCCGGTGCCCGCAACCGGTCCGTCCACGGTCGCTCGTCCCTGCTCGAGAAGGAGGAACCATGCGCGTCGCTGGCTTGGCCGCGTTCGCCGTCGTCGCATTCACTCAGCTCGGCAACCTCGCACGCGCGGACGAAGGCGACGACCAGTACGCGTTCGTCGTCGGTCTCTGCGAGAAGAAGATGTGGGACGTCGCGGCGCGCGAAGCCGGTCGCTTCCTCGACGCGTTCGAGGGACACGGGAAGACGACGCACGTGCGCTATCGGCTCGCGACGGCGCTGTTCGAACTCGATCGGCCGCAGGAAGCGATCCCGCATCTCGATGCCGTGCTCGCGCAGCCGGGGTTCGAGTTCGAGTCGGAGGCCGCGTTCCGGCTCGCGCAGTGCGCGTTGGCGGCGAACGAACTCGAGCGCGCCGACGCGGCCATCGAGCGGCTCGCGACCAACATCAAGGACTACCTGAAGGTGCCGGGGACGTTCCTCGCCGGCGAGATCGCGTTCCGGCGCGAGCGCTTCGACGAGGCGGAGAAGCGCTACTCGGCCGTGATCGCCGCCGACCCCGACGGACCGACGACGAAGGACGCGCGCTACGGCCGCGCGTGGGCGCTGTTCCGCGCGAAGCGTTACGACGACGTCGACGGCGCGGCGAAGGAGTTCCTGTCGAAGCACCGCGGCGACGAGCTCGCCGCCGAGATCCAGTTCCTGCGCGGCGAGGCGCACCTGTTGGCGAAGCGGCCGCAGGACGCCGCGGATGCGTACCGCAAGGTCGAGGGCGGCCCGTTCGCGGACGCCGCGCTGCGGGGACTCGGCTTCGCGCTCGACGAACTCGGCGACCACGCCGGTGCGGCGGACGCGTTCGGCACGTTGCTCGAGAAGCACCGCGACAGCAAGTTCGCCGCGGAGGCGCGCCTGCAGCGCGGAGTGCAGTGCCTGAAGGCGAACGACCCGAAGGCCGCCGTCGCGGCGCTCGCCGGCCGGTCGAACGATCCCGAGCTGCTCTATTGGCGCGGCAAGGCCCACGCGCAGGCGAAGAACGCGGAGAAGGCGCTGGCCGACTGGGACGCCGCACTGCGCGCCGAACCGTCCGACGAACTGAAGCAACGCTTGAACGTCGCGCGCGGTGACGTGCTGTTCGACCTCGGTCGGACGCAGGAAGCGAGCGAGGCCTACGCGTCGGCCGGCAACGACTACGCGCTGCATGCGGCCGCCGTCGCGAGCCTGAACGCGGGCAAGCACGGCGACGCCGAGAAGAACGCACGCGCGCTGCTCGCCGCCAATCCGAACAGCCCGTACGCGATCCGCACGCAGCTCGTGCTCGGCGAAGCGCTGTTCGCGCAGAAGAACGCCGCGGCGGCGATCGCGCCGCTCGAACGCGCCGCCGCGTCCGACGAAGCCGACGTCAGCGCGCGCGCGAAGGAACGCCTCGGCTGGTGCCTCTACGAGACCGGCGACAAGGCGAAGGCGCGCGAAGCGTTCGCCGCGATCAAGTCCGAAGAGGCTCGCCTGATGGAAGCGCGATGCGCCGAAGAGGGTGGCGACACCGACGGCGCGTTCGCGGCGTGGCGCGCGTTCCTCGCCGAGTATCCGCAGAGCGCGCAAGTCGCGACCGTCCGCTATCGCGTCGCGTTCGCGTTGTACGAACGCAAGCAGTTCGCGGACTGCCTGCGCGAGGTCGACGCGTTGCTCGCGACGGCGCTGGCGCCGGCGATCGCGGAGTCGACGCGCGAACTGCGCGTGTTCGCGGCCCGGGACGCGGCGGAGTGGACCGTCGCGCGCGACGCGCTGGTCGAACTCGCGCGGTCGACGACCGACGCGACGCGGACGCTCGCGACCGCGCGCGCCGTCGCGAAGGGGCTCGTCGACGCGAAGCGGACCGACGATGCCGCCGCGCTGTGGCAATCGCTGTCGCAGGCGAAGTCGATGGCGCCGGTCACCGGCGAGATCCAAGCCGAGATCGCGTACGCACTGCTCGATCAGGGCAAGGTCGACGAAGCGAAGGATGCGATCGCGCGGGCGCTCGGCCGCGGCGCGACGCCCGCGCTCGCCGAGTGCGCGTTCTTCGTCGGCGAAGCGTTGTTCGCGAAGGACGACGCGAAGGGTTCGTTGGCGCTGTACGACGCGGCGGCGGCGAAGGGCTCGCCGGTCCGCGATCGCGCGCTCTACAAGCTCGGCTTCGCGTGCCTGAAGTGCGACGACCTCGCGACCGCCGGCAAGGCGTTCGCACTCGTCACGCGCGACTGCAAGGACAGTCCGCTGTTCGGCGAATGCCTGTTCCTCGCCGGCGAGATGCTGTTCCGGCAGGACGAGTTCGCCGACGCGGTGGCGTTCCTCGCGCGCGTGAAGACCGAAGCGCCGAAGCACGACGTCACGCCGAAGGCGCTGTTCCGGCTCGGGTGCGCGCTGACGCGACTCGGTCGTCACGCCGAGGCCGAACCGGTGCTCGCGGAGCTCGCGAAGAACCACCCCGAGTTCCCGCAGATGCTCGAGGCCGAACTCGTGCGCGGCGACGCCCTCGCGGCGCTCGGCAACGCGCGCGGCGCGGAGCAGGCGTATCAGCGCGTCGCGACGCAGGATCGCGGCGTGTTGTCGGCGCGGGCGCGCATCGGTCTCGGCAAGCTGCGCATGGGTTCGGGCCGTCCCGAAGATGCGCTCGCCGACTTCCTGAAGGTCAGCGTGCTGTACGCGCACGACGACGAGGTCGGCGAGAGTCTGCTGCTCGCGGGCGAATGCCTCGAAAAGATGGGCGATCGCGAACGCGCAACGAAGCAGTACCGCGAAGTCGTCGACCGCTTCCCCCGCTCCAAACACGCCGAACGCGCGCGCGTGAAGCTCACGCAAGTTTCCGGCGTCTGAATCCGCAGAGCCGGCCGGCGCCCATTCGTTCGTCCACGGGTGCCCCCAGAACACAGCGATGGTGAGCCGGCCGGCTCCCTCTCCGTCTCCGCAACGTCCGACTTCGCATCGAACTCGACTCGAGAACCGCCGCCATCCGGCACGTGTGCGTCCCCTGTGCGTCCCATGTCCGTCGCAGGAACCGACCCGAGGAAGCCATGCTCCAGAACACCGCCTCACAACTCGATCCGTTGCATTCGCTGTACGACTTCGTCGTCGCCGGCGGCCCGGTCATGTGGCCGCTCGGCCTCTGCTCCGTGATCGCGCTGACGTACATCTTCGAACGATCGCTGAATCTGTCGAAGGCGAAGCTCGGCGCGCGCGCGCTCGGTGAGCAGATCCTCGACACCGTGAAGACGACCGGCGCCGGTCGCGCGCTCGAGCTGTGCTCCACGCAGCGCTCGGCGCTGGCGCGCGTGTTCTCGGCCGGACTGAAGCGCGCGGGTGCATCGCTGGCGGAAGTCGAGAAGGCGGTCGAGGACGCGGGCTCCCGCGAAGTGAAGCGACTGAACGCGAACCTGCGGCCGTTGTCCGTCGTCATCACGATCGCGCCGCTGCTCGGCCTGCTCGGAACGGTCTGGGGCATGGTCGTGGCGTTCGTCCAGATCGCCGCGGCGGACGGCCTCGGCAAGCCCGAGCAGCTCGCAGACGGCATCTCGCAAGCGCTGATCACGACGGTCGCCGGCCTCGTGATCGCGATCCCGACGCAAGCCGCGTACTACTGGTTCAAGGGCCGCATCGATCGCTGGGCGCGCGAGACCGAAGAGCTCTTCGATCGCCTCGCCGACCAACTGCGCGGACAGGGAGCGGCCCATGCGCATTCGTGATCCGGACGAGACCGACGAACCGTCGATCAGCATGACCCCGATGATCGACATGGTGTTCCAACTGCTCGTGTTCTTCATGCTGGCGACGACGTTCACGGACCCCGAGCGCCAGATCAACGTCAACCTGCCGGTGGCCGAGAGCGGAGCTTCCGAGGAGAAGCCGCCCGAGGAACTGGTGATCAACGTGCTGCAAGACGGCACCGTGCGACTCGGCGAGCGCGTCGTCGACGAGACGGCGCTCGAGGCCGCGCTCTCGCGCGCGGCGCAGAACGACAAGGACACCCCGGTCACGATCCGCGGCGATCGGCTCGCGGCGCACGAGCACATCGTGCGCGTGATGGACGCGTGCGGCCTCGCCGGGCTGTCGAGCCTCGCGGTCGGGACGATGGAGAAGAACTGACCGCACCGCGGTCGTCCCAAGCGGAGGTCCGACGCCGTCGGCCCCGCGGATTCGGATTCGCCGGAGAGCTGCGATGTCGCGCCACCTCGGCAAGAACGTCGTCATCGTGCTCGCGCTGTTGTCCGCGGGCTTCTTCGCCGCGTACCTGCGCTTCCGGCCGTACCTCGGCCAGGTGGAGCGCTGGAGCGACGGTGCGAACGTCGTCGACGACGCTTGGGCGAATCGCATCCGCCACGCGATCTGGGACACACCGTTCGTCGTCGACGGCGAGGTCAACACGCCCGAAGCGGAGAGTCGGCCGACACTGTCGCACGACGGTCGGCTGCTGGTGTTCGCGTCGGGCAAGGCCGGACTGAATCAAGAGCTCTACGTCGCCGAGTTGCAAGACGGCGCGGCGACGCGCGTGACGGCGCTCGCCGCGGCGAACTCCGGGTTCGACGACGCGGCGCCGGCGTTCGGTGCGGACGCGCTGTGGTTCGCGTCGAATCGCCCCGGCGGCGCGGGCGGGTTCGATCTCTATCGCATGCCGTATCGCGACGGCGTGTTCGGCACGCCGGAGCCGATCGTCGGCGCGCTGGCGACCGCGGCCGACGAGACCGATCCGGCGCCGATGCCGGACGGGTCCGTCGTGTTCGCGTCGAATCGCGAGCGGGCTCGCAAGGTCGCCGACTTCGACTTGTATCGCGCCCGGCGCGCGACGCCCGGGGTCGACGGCGGCTGGCAGGTCGAGCGCTTCGACGCACTGAACTCGCCGGCCGACGATCGTGAGCCGGCAACGACCGCCGACGGTCGCGTGCTGTACTTCGCGTCGAATCGCGGCGGCGACTTCGATCTCTATCGCAGCGGGCTCGATCGCGGCGCGTACCTGCCGCCGTCGCGACTCGACGAGTTGTCGACCGCGCAGGACGAGCGCGGGCCCGGTCCGTCCGCGGACGGGTTCACGCTCGCGTTCGACCGGCCGTCGACGTCGGGCGTGGTCGGCGACACCGACCTCGTCCGCGCGCGATCGCTCGAGTTGTTCCAGTTGCCCGGGCGCCCGGTCGGCTGGATCGAGCTGCTGGTGTTGCTCGGCTTGCTCGCGGTCGCGTTGCTCGCGTGGCTCGCGCGGCGCTGGGAAGCGCTCGAGCTGATCTACAAGTGCCTGCTGTTCGCGCTGATCGTCCACATCCTGCTGCTGTGGTGGTTCCAGCGCGTGCCGGTCGAGAGCGAGCCGTTCCCGTCGATGACCGCGGGTCGCGGCGAGGCGCTGTTCAAGGTCAAGGTCGCGTCGGCGAAGTCGCGCGACGGACGCAAGGAGCGCGGCGGCGAGCTCGAGACCGCGCGGGCGTCGGCGCCGACCGCGGCGCAGTCCGCACCGCGCGAGGTCGCGATCGCCGGCGACGTGGCGCCGAGCACGACGGCGATGGCTCGTCCGAGCCAGGCCGAGTCGAGCGACGCGCCGGCGCGCACGGAGACGGAGCTCGCGCGATCCCGGCAGGACGCGCAGCCGTCCACGCTCGGCGCGACGCTCGCGGACCAAGTCGCGCCGGTCGAGCGCTTGCGCGGCGAGGCGCCGGCGTTGGCGATGGACGCACCGCGCGAGACCGCCTCGCGCTCGGAGCGAACCGATGGCTCCGCGACGCCACGCGCCGTGGACGCGGCGCGTGGCGCGATCGACGCTGGAGCGCTCTCCGAACGGACGCGCGCATCGCGGCTCGATCGGGGGCGGACTCCGACCGATGCGGCGACCGGGCCGACGCGGGCCGAACTCGCGAGCGCTCCGTCGCATGCGGCGCCGATCGCCAAGTCGACGCTCGCCGACGGCGAAACGATCGAACCGTTGCGCGGCGAGTCGAGCGCGGGTTCGAACGACGTGCTGGTCGATGCCGGGGCGGCGCCGTCGTTCGCGGCGGACCGATCGAACCGGCCGACGGCGGGCGGCAGCGGGCCGGTCGCGACCGCGACCGAGCTGCGCGCGACGCCGAGCGCGTCGTCCTTGGCGGCCGGTCAGCGACTCGAAGGCGGGGACGCCGGGGATCACGCGCCGGCCGCTCGCGAAACCGCGGCGCTGGCGCCGGCGCGTCCCGCGGCGACGACCGACGTCGAGTTCGCGGACGGCGACGCGGTGTTGCCGACGCGGGAGGCCGGCGCGGCGGCCGAGCCGGGCTCGTTCGAGCTGGTCGCCAGCGACACGACGCTCGCGCGACCGTCGGCGCGAGCCGCGGCCGCGGATTCCGCGCCGCTCGCGTTCGACCTGCCGGCTCCGACGAGCCGGTCGGCGACGCCGCTGGTCGCGGCGGCCGCGCCCGAGCGCGCGCCGGAACCGAAGGAGCCCGAGCGGCTCGACCACACTCCGTACCGCAATCGCTTCGGACTCGCGAAGGAGCAGGCTCTGAAGGAGCACGGCGGCGACGCGCGGACCGAGCACGCCGTCGACCTCGGGCTTTCGTACTTGGCGGGCCGGCAGAACCCCGAGGGCTTCTGGGGCGACGTCGAACATTACGACCAGAAGTATGGATACGTGTCGGTCGGCAAGAGCGGGCTCTGCCTGCTGGCGTTCCTCGGCAAGGGACACACGCCGACGTCGAACACCGAGCATTCGGCCGTCGCCGCGCGCGCGGTGCAGTTCCTGCTCGAAGTGCAGGACGCGGACTCGGGGCATTTCGGCTGGACGTCGGCGTACAGCCACGGAATCGCGACGTACGCGCTCGCGGAGTGCTACGCGCTGACGCGCATGGAGTCGTTGAAGCTCCCGCTCGAACGCGCGGTCGCGCACATCCTCGCGAACCAGAGCAAGAGCCGCGATCCGAAGCGCGGCGGGGGCTGGGGGTACTACAACCCGCAGGGGCCGCACTTCGACAACTGGGCGCGCGTGTCGATCACGTCGTGGCAGGTGATGGCGCTGGAGTCCGCGCGCCTGTCCGGGATCGAGGTGCCCGACGCGGCGTTCGACGCGGCGAAGGCGTTCCTGACCGCCGCGTACGACGCACGGCGAGGTTGTTATCGATACAGCCACGACCCGAGTCGACTCAACTCCGAGTACGCGGTGCTGCCGGGATCGACGCCGGCCGCGCTGTTCGCGCTGTCGCTGCTCGGCGAGGACATCTCGGGCGAGTCGTTCGCGAAGGCCAGGCGGTTCGTGACCGATCGCGCACCGCGGGCCTATCGTCGCGCCAGCGAGTCGGCGTTCGTCCACGACGCCGCCGGCAATCTCTACTTCTGGTACTACGGCACGCTTTCGACGTTCCGCACCGGCGGCGCCGACTGGGAACTGTGGAACGAGGCGATGAAGGCGACGCTCCTGCCGTCGCAGCAGAAGAACGGCTCGTGGGCGATCATCGACACCTACGCCGCCGACATCGCTCAAGATACCGACCGCGACCGCTGCTACACGACCGCGATGAACGTACTCGCCCTCGAGGTCTACTATCGTTACTTCACGCCGCTGCTGAGCGTGAAGTAAGGGCGCTGCGCTGGCCCGACGCCCGCTCGGGCGTCGAGGCGAGCCGGGGGCCGTAGGCCCCCGGG
>JAEUIB010000426.1 GCA_016795255.1 Planctomycetota bacterium | reverse complement strand
TCGACGTCGAGCGCACGAAAGGCCGAACGTGCGGATCCCGCCGCGCTCGACGAGGCATCCGAAGCCGACGAACCGCTTCGAGTCGACTCTCCCGTGGTGCGTGCTGCAAACGTCCCGACTGCGACGTGCGCCGTCGTGCGTGGCCGCCTCGTGTTGGCCGACGGTCGCCCGGCGACGCATGCATCGGTTCAGCTCCACGGCTGGGGAGCGGACTCCGAGCGTCGGATCCGCCACGGCGTTCCGCAGGACTGGCAAGACCCGACGACGAAGCTCGACGACGCTGGCGGATTCTCGATCGCGTTCGATCCACCGCGTGCGTTCCAGTTCTCACTCGACGTCCGCTGCGATGGCCACGCGCCGTTGTCGTGGCGGTGGAGCGAACTCGTCGCCGGTAGCACGACCGACATCGGCACCGTGACGTTGACCGATGGTTGCGTCGTCGAGGGCGACGTCGTCGACGCCTCGGGCCGGCCGATCCAGTTCGCCGCACGGGTGGCGCTGGAGAGCAGCTTCACGCCCCGAGGTCCGGCTGGCGAGTCGACGTCTTCTCACGTCGACGTCGACATGAACTCCGGCTCGTTCCGTTTCGTCGACGCACCGCCCGGCGCGGTACGCGTATTCGCGACGGGAAGCGACGGCTCCTACCTCGGTGACACGCGATGCGAAGCGACGCGCACCGCCGCCGCGCGCTGTCGCATCGTCTACTCGGGGCCGGACCCGACACGCGCGATCCTGTTGAGCGCGCGTTGCGAGGATCATCAAGCCTTCCAAATCGGTGATCCGAAGCAGGTGGTCCTTTCGGGCCATCCGAACGGCCTGCTCAACGGGACGCACGCGATCGGCGGATCGAACTCGTTCCGCTGGATCGACCTTCCACTCGGGAGATACTCGCTGTCGATCGACGATCCACGCTTCCTGCCGTGGACGAAGAGCGAAGTCCGTACCGGCGAGGTCGTCCGCGCGGCGCTCGTCGGCTCGTGCTCGGTCGCGCTGACCGTGATCGATCCGACGACGCGTCAGCCGGTGAAACCGTCGCGCGTTCGCCTGCGCTACCCCGGTGCGACGTTCTCGCCGAACGAGTTCGTGCTCGAGGACGGATCCGACGGTCGAGACGACGGCGTGTACGGCGGCATCGTTCCGGACGAGACGGTGTTGATCGTGGAGGCCTCGGGATTCGCTCCGGCGGAGATCGATCTCGGCGACCTCGAGCCGCGGACGACGATCGCTCGATCGATCGAGCTCGCTCCCGGCGCGATGCTCCGCGGACGTGTCACGGCACAGGGCTCCGCGATGGGCCGAGGTGGTGTCACGGTCCGACTGCGTTCGGGCGAGCCTGCAGCGTCGCGATCTCTGTTCCTTCCGGGCGAGATCGACGACCGCGCGCACGACGCGACGACCGATGTCGAAGGCAACTACGCATTCGATGGATTGATGGCGGGCCCGTACGACGTGTGGGCGGAGCGCAACGGAGCGATCGCGACGGCCAAACAGCGCATCGACGTGCGAGCCGGTGAAGCCGCGACCCGGAACCTCGTTCTCCCAGCGTCCGGTTCGCTCCGAGCGCGCATCTTGTGGAAAGCCGAACTCCCGCCGACCGGACTCCGCATCGCGGCGCTGGCGCCGTCGCGACCGGGTCTACGTCCTCCGAGCGCGTTCCAGATGTTCGAGGCGATCGGCGACACGATGAAGCCGAACGTCACGGCATTGGCGACCGACGGTTCGTTCGCGTTCGACGCACTCCCGATCGGTGAGATCGCGTTGTGGATCGCGATGCCGACGCCGTCCTTCGCGGTCGGCGTCGCGATGGTCCAGGGCGAACCCCAGACGTTCGCGTTCGCGAAGGTCTCGATCGAAGCGGATCGAGAGACCACCGCGGAGTTCGACCTGGGCGCGAGTCATCCTGGTTTCGCTCGCGTTCGAATCGCGACGAACGGACGCGAGGTCGCAGGCATCCGAGTCCGCGCCCTGTCTCCCTCAGGTGCTGTGAACGCGATGGCGCGAGCATCGGGAGCGCTCGACGCGAACGGTGACGTCGATCTCGGACCGCTGTCGCCCGGCACGTACGACCTGCTCGTCATGCACGCGAACGTCGCGTGGTTCACGAGGCTCTCCGCGGGCCTGACGATCCGAGCAGCCGAGACGGCGCACGCGGAACACCGCATCACCCTTCATCGAGGCACGATCACCTTGTCGGA
>JAEUIB010000414.1 GCA_016795255.1 Planctomycetota bacterium | reverse complement strand
CCTTCGATCGAGATCGTCACGCGTTCGCCGTCGACCGCCGTCGCGGTCGAGCTCAACGCGCCGCTCTTCAATGCGTCACGCGCATACGGCGACGTTTGGCCTCGCACGTTGTCGACCAGATGGAGGCGTGCCAGGCGATCGACGAGAGCGGCTGGCCAAGCGACGCTCGCGCCGACTTCGTCGGCGACGGGGACCAGCGCGCGCGCCTCGTCGGCCGTGAACCACATGAAGTCCTGGTTCCACGCGGTTTCGTGCCAAGGCTCGGCGCACGACGAACCCTGCAGGTCCCGGGAGATCACGCGGAGCGCGAGGCCTCCGGTCGGATAGAGCCGTTCGAATCGGCGGACGTCACCGGCGATGGCGCGCGTGCGCTGCTCGGGTTCGATGTCCTCCCATGCGGCCCACGCGCGGTCGAGCATCACGACCACGTCCTCGGCGCGACGCGTGTTGCAGGACGCGAGGAAGTCCCCGGCAGGAGTCAGCGCGTAGATGCCTTGTCGGGTGTCGCTCGGCGTCGTGCGTCCGGCGTAATGCCCGTGTTCGGCCATCGCCTGGAACAACAGACACTCCGCGTCCTTGCCGCGCTGCAGGCGGCCGACTTCGTCGGCGACCGGCAGGAACCGCTTCACGCGCTCTTGAACGGTGGTGTTGGCCCAGACCGACCGGCGGGCGATCACTCCGTTGTTTCAGGTACAGCCGAGCGGATGCCCGTTCATCGCCCACAACAGGACTGGGCGATCGAGTCCGCGGGCCTCCTCGAGCGCGGGCCACAGCGCGGCGCGCCACTCGATGGCCAGGAAGTCCTCGTCGCGATCCTGCGGGACGATGCGCGCGTGGAGCGCGTCGAGGTTCTCGCGAGTGGGCGTGAGGCCCGAGTCCTGCGCCGCGGCGACGCAGCAGAACGCCAATGAGCAGAGCAGCGCACGAGTGGCATGGGCGTTCATCGCGGAGCCTCCGGGGAGTCGGCTCACTGTGCCGGGCTCGAGCCGGCGCGTCAAACATCCCGATTCGAGCTGCAAGGCCGGCGACCCCATGACGCGTGTACGGGGGAAGTCGTCCACCTCCCGACCGCATCGGACTCTCGCGCCCGTCGAACGGGACGGTCGGTTCCCGCGGTGTGGAGCCTGTTGTCGAGGTCGCTGGCGCGCCTCGCGACGTTGCTCGATGCGCCACGCACCGCTTCCGACTACCGCAGCGACGATCGCGCCTGACGGCGGACTCCGAGCTGGACCGTTCGGCGAGCGCTCGGCACCGAACGCGCCCCGCGGACGAAAGCAGGAGCACGAGGCGGCACGAAACGAAGCCTCGACCGAGTACCCTCCCGGGCGGTGTCCCCCGCTGCTCCTGCGCGGCCTGCCGGCCACGCGACCGTCCGCCCGAAGGCTCCCCGCGGTCGCATTCCGTTCCGGCGATGGAGGACCCGATCATCGAGGGAGGGAGGACGCCGTGCCCGCCGCCATGGATCGAGCCGAACTCGAGCGACGCATCCGCGCCGTTCCGATCTGGTACCACACGATGGAGCTCGCGCCCGGCGTCGTCACGCCCGGCGAGTTCGACATGCGGCCGTACGTCGACGATTACGGCCTGCCGGCCTCGCTGCGCGGACTGACCGTCGCCGATCTCGGCGCGTCGAACGGTTTCTTCTCGTTCGAGCTCGAGCGGCGTGGCGCCGATCGCGTATTCGCGATCGAACTGAAGTCGGTCGTCGATCACGACGTGCCGCGCTGGTACCACCGCCGCGAGCTCGCGCGCCGCGGCGCCGCGTGGGTGAAGCAGCTCGACCACGATCAACTGCACGCCGGGTTCGAGCTCGCGCACGAGGCGCTGGGCTCGCGCGTCGAGATGCTGCGGCACCACACGTACGAGCTCGAGGCGAAGCTGCCCGGCGCGTTCGACCTCGTGTTCTGCAGCAACGTGCTGCATCACCTGCGCGACCCGGTCGACGCGCTCGAGAACATGCGCGCGGCGCTGAAGCCGGGCGGCACGCTGGTGCTCGGCTGCTCGTGCGATCTGCGTTCGGACGCGAGCTACGCGATCTTCGAGGGCGACCTCGAATGGATCATGTGGTGGGTCATGAGCAAGGAAGCGATCCTGCGCATGTGCCGATTCGCGGGCTTCGAGGACGTCGAGTGGAAGGGCTCGTTCTCGTTCACGCCGACGCGCTTCAAGGAACGCGTGGGTCACATGGGGATCATCCACGCTCGCGCACCGCGGAACGCCGAGGGTCCGACGCCGTGACGTCGCGCACGGACTCGCTCGCGCGCAAGGACGAGAACAGCCGGCTGCTGCGCGAGGACCTCGCGCAACGCAAGACGGAGTTCCGCGGCCTCCCCGAAGTGATCGCGCTGCACACGACCGAGAAGTGCAATCTGCGCTGCACGATGTGTCCGCGCTCGCTCGGCCAAGGCAAACTCCAATTGCCGCGCGCGCGACTCGCCGCGGTGCTCGACGCGTTGTTCCCGACGGCGAAGAAGGTCGCGCTGTCCGCCGCGGCGGGCGAGCCGCTGCTCGCCGACTTCGACCTCGTGCTCGAACGCGCGCTCGCCCACGACGTGCGCGTCGACGTCGTCACGAACGGCACCGAGTTGACGCCCGACGTCTATCGCGAGGCCGCGCGCGCGTTCGACCACGTCAACGTGTCGGTCGACTGCCATCTGCCCGAGGTCTACGAACGGATCCGCGTCGGCGGTCGTTTCGCGAAGCTCGACGCGAACCTGCGCGGCATCGCCGAGCAACGC
>JAEUIB010000375.1 GCA_016795255.1 Planctomycetota bacterium | reverse complement strand
TGTCCGTCCCTTGCCTGCGGAATCGTCGAAAAAAACCCGTACGGGTGCGTCCTGGAGGTTCAGGCTAGAGTGAGCGAAGTCCCGGCCCCCGACACCCCGACCCAGTCTCTTCCCTGATGTCCACCTCCGCCCGTTCCATGGCTCTCACGCTGGCCCTGGTCGTCCTGGCCGGTTGCGGCGACGATGCGCCCAAGGCCGACCCCAAGCCCGCGGCGGCATCGCAACCGACGCCGCCCGCGGCAGCTACGCCCGTGGCGCAAGCTCAGGTCGGTGGACCGCGGATCGCGTCGGACCAGACCTACCTGGACTTGGGCGACATGCTGCTCGGCGCCGAGCGGACGGTCGCCTTCACGGTCCGCAACGACGGCGATGCGCCGCTGGTGATCCGCCGGATCGAGACGACGTGCGGCTGTACGTTCGCGCGGATCCTCGACGCCGACCACCATCCGATCGACTCCAACGCGGCGGCGGCCTCGGGAACGGTCCACACGCTGGCGCCGGGCGATCGCTGCTCGGTCGAACTCCAATTCGTGTCGGCCGGACAGCCCGCGACGCGGCTGCGCAAGCAGACGCGCGTCGTCACCAACGATCCCCTCAACGCGGAGTTCGTCCTCGAGATCGAGGTGAACCTGATCCAGGCCTTCGTGGTCGATCCGCACCCCGTCGTGTTCGGCGAGATCATCCGCGGCGACGTCGTCACGCGGACCGCGCGGGTCGCCGCCGACGCGAGCATGGCCGGGATCGAACTGCTCGGCTTCTCCGATGTCCCGCCCTACCTCGAACCGAAGCTCGAGAAGACGGCGGACGGTTGGACCGTCTCGCTGACCACGCGTCCCGACGCGCCGATCGGGTACCAGCAGCCGACCCTCCACGTGACGACGTCGCACGCGACGTTCGTGAAGATCCCGCTGCAGTGCGCCGTCACCGTGAAGTCCCCGGTCGTCGTCGACACCGGCGACGCCGGACGACGGGAGATCCTCGACTTCGGACCGGTGGCCGCCGGGTCGACGTCGGATCGCGTGATCCGCGTCGAGAACGGCGCGGCGCAGCCCGTCCAACTGCTCGAGGCGCGCGTCGATGCGAAGCGTGCGGACTGCGTGAAGGCCGAGATCGAGGTCGACCAGCCCGGACGCTCGTACCGCGTGAAAGTCACGCTGACGGCGCCGGCCGACGTGAAGTCGATCCGCGGCAGCATCGTGCTGAAGAGCGACAGTCCGCTGATGCCCGACAAGATCGTTCCGTTCCAAGCGTGGGTGACGAAGCCCGCCGGATCCACCGAAGGAGGTGGATCGTGACCGGCGCGCCGAATTCAGTCAGAGGGCTACGCCCGCAATCGAACGAAGGCGGCACGTTCCCACGACCTCGCCGTACACCTGTGGATACGGCGGCTTGCGCCGCCTCGGACCCCTTGTCGGGTTCGATTCCGTTCGACGAGCGTCGCTGGTCGCGGCGCTCGTCGAACGGAATCGAACGGCCTGCCGTTGACGCGCGCGGCGGTCGAGCGTGTACAGGATCGGTCGCGCGACGCGACGATCGATCACCGCGATCGAGCCGACCGTCCATCGCCTGCTTTGATTTCGAAGGAGTGCCGAAGATGTTCGTTCCGACTCGCCTCGTCACCGTGGGGCTGCTGCTGGTCTCTTGCGCGCTGCCGGCGTTCGGCCAAATCCCCGGCACGCCCCATCAGCCCGTCCCGGGCCAGGGTGATCCGGCCAATCCGTACACCGTGAATCCGGAGTCCTCGATCTACTCGCCGGAGCCGTCGGTCGACTTCGGCGAGATCCTGCAGGGCGAAGTGAAGCCGCACACCTTCACGATCGGCAACCGCGGCAAGGAGCCGATCGAGGTCCGCTCGGTGAATCCGACCTGCGGCTGCACGGTCGCGTTCTTGAAGACGAAGACCGGCGAAGTCATCGACCCGAAGAAGCTGCCGCTCGGCAAGGCGCTGCACACGCTGGCGCCGGGCGACACGTGCGAGGTGTCGATCGAGTTCAACTCGGCCGGCCAGCCGACCCACCAGCTCGAGAAGATCATCATGGTCATCTCGTCGGACGACAAGCAGCCGGCGTTGCGTCTGTCGCTGCGCGCGAACGTCGTGATGCCGCTCGCGCTCGAGCCGAACCTGCTGCAGTTCGGCGAACTGGTGAAGGGCGAAGAGAAGACCGTCAGCGCGACCGGAGTGTTGTCGCGCGTCGAGAACCTCGAGATCACCGGCTGGGAGCAGAAGCCGGAGTGGATCGACGTCAAGGTCGAGACGATCACGACGCCGGCGAACCAGAAGGCGCTGCGCTTCGACGTCACGATCAAGGGCACCGCCCCGCTCGGCTACCAGAGCGCCACGCTGGTCGCGAACACCAACGACGCGAAGCTGAAGTCGATCCGCGTGCCGATCTACGCGAACATCAAGTCGCAGGTCGTGTTCGACTCGGGCAGCGCGACGAACAAGGAGAAGCTCGACTTCCAAGTCATCAAGTTCGGCGAAGAGCGGACGCGCTCGCTGACGATCAAGAACCTGAACCCGGCGGTGCCGTACGCGGTCACCGGCGTCGAGGTCGAGTCGGCCCACAAGGACAAGCTGAAGGTCGACGTCGTCACGATCACCGAAGGCATCGAGTACCGCATCGACGTCACGACGGCGAAGGACCTCGACGCGAAGTACTTCCGGGGCAACCTCAAGATCAAGGCGAGCCACCCCGACACGCCCGAGAAGCTCATCACGTTGCTCGGCTGGGTCCGAAAGTGAGGCCATGACCGACGCGAGCGAGAACCCGCGCAAAGCGACGTGGAAGGTCGAGGCAGCCGTCGCCGGTTGCCTCGGCCTCGTCGTGTTCGCGGCATGGTGGTTCTTCCTGCGCGAGCCGAAGCGCTTCAACGTCGTGCTGATCTCGATCGACTCGCTGCGCTACGACCACGTCGGCTGCTACGGCTATCCGAAACCCACGACGCCGGCGATCGACGCGCTGGCGGCGCGCGGCGCGCGCTTCGCGACCGCCCACTCCACGACGTCGTGGACCCTGCCGTCGCACATGGCGTTGATGACGGGGAGGCCGAACGACGTGCACGGCGTCGTCGTCGACTTCGCGTCGCTCGATCGCAAGCGCACGATGCTCGCGGAAGCGTTCTTGCGCGCGGGCTACGACACCGCCGGCGCGTACGGCGGCTTGTACCTCGATGCCCATTTCGGCTTCGATCGAGGCTTCCGCAGCTACGTGAACTGCGGCGTGCCGGTCACCCCGTCCAACGCGGCGAAGGCCGAGCACGACTCGCATCGCATCGTGACGGCGCCGCGCACGACCGCGTTCGCCGAGGAGTACCTCGGCAAGCGGAATCCCGACAAGCCGTTCTTCCTGTTCCTGCACCACTGGGACGTCCACTACGACTACATCGCGCCGAAGGAGTACGTGGACCGGTTCACCGCCGGCT
Source organism: Planctomycetota bacterium (assembly GCA_016795255.1). GTDB lineage: Bacteria > Planctomycetota > B15-G4 > B15-G4 > JADJEK01 > JADJEK01. The sequence goes on along the minus strand of JAEUIB010000375.1, from coordinate 1,377 downwards.
ATCGCGGCGATCTCGACGTCGCGAACTTCTACTTCAACGACGCGATCCGAGCCGACATGGCGGCGGAGGACCTCGCGTACGTGAAGGGCTGCTACGACGCCGAGATCCGCTTCGTCGACGATCATCTGAGCCGCCTGTTCGCGAAGCTCGACGCGCTCGGCTTGACGGACGACACATACGTCGTCGTGACCGCCGACCACGGCGAGGAGTTCTTCGACCACGGCAACAAGGGCCACCGGCTGAACCTGCACGAAGAGACGCTGCGCATCCCGCTCGTCTTCGCGGGTCCCGGCATCCGTCCGAGCGTCATCGAAAACGGCGTGCGCCTGATCGACGTGATGCCGACGCTGCTCGACCTGTGCGGCTTGCCGCCCGAACCGGACTGCATCGGCGAGTCGTTGGCCCCTCTGCTGCGCGGCGAGGATGTAAGCGCCCTGCGCGACCTGCCGATCATCGCGGAGCTCACGTACCTGCCGAAGGTCCAGAACGACGAAGGCGAATGGGTCACGGCCGACGCGTACGACAAGCACATCGCGACGTCGACCCAGCGCTGGAAGCTGATCGAGGTCCAATCGCGCGAGTACGACCTCCGTGAAGCGCCGCTCGACTTCTCCGGCGCCGAGACGCAGCCCGCGCGGTTCTCGCTGTACGACCTCGGGTCCGATCCCACCGAGCGCACCGACCGCGCGGCGACCGACGCAGCCCGCCTCGACCTCCTCCAGCGCCGTCACGTCGACGTGCTGGTGGAGCACGCGCGTCGCGCGCAACAGATGGAGACGACCGGCGGCGCGCCCCAACCGTTGCCGATGAGCGATCACATGCAGGAGATCGCCGCCCAGAACGGGTACTTGCAGCCCGTCCCGTCGGCGACGAAGAAGAAGCCGCGCAAGCCGAAGTCGTCGGCGACCGATCCGCCGACCGCGCCGCAGAACGGTCAGGATCCGAAGTCGGACAAGGACTCCGCCGACAAATGAACGATCGCGGCCGCCGCCTGGCTCGTCGCGCTGCGGCGCTCGCGTTCGGTTGTGTGCTCGCCGTCGCATTGCTCGAGCTCGGCTTGCGCATCGCATCGCCGTTGCTGTCGGGGTTGCGCGGCGGCGGCGCGGGCGCGAAGTCGACGATCCTGTGCGTCGGCGACTCGCACACGTTCGGCCTCCACGTGCTGCCGAACTTCTCGTACCCCGCGCAACTGCAGCAACGCCTCGATCCGACCGCGGCCTCGATCGGCGTCGTCAACTACGGGGTCCCCGGGCGCAATTCCGGTGCGCTGCTGGCGCAGATCCCCGCGTATCTCGAGCAGCTCCACCCTGCGGTCGTGCTCGTCCTCGTCGGGTTCAACGACTCGTGGAACTTCGACGCCGCGTCGGCCGACGTCGG
>JAEUIB010000371.1 GCA_016795255.1 Planctomycetota bacterium | reverse complement strand
GCCAACGTCGAGCACTTCGCGAAGCGCGGCGTCCGCTACATCACGCTGTGTCACTCCGAAGACAACCACATCTGCGATTCGTCGTACGCGACGACGCGGACGTGGGGCGGCCTGTCGCCGTTCGGGCGCGAGGTCGTCGCGCGGATGAACGAACTCGGCGTGCTGATCGACGTCTCGCACATTTCCGACCAGGCGTTCGACGACGTCATCGAGCTCACGCGTGCGCCGCCGATCGCGTCGCACTCGTCGGCCCGCGTGTTCACGCCGGGATTCGAACGCAATCTCGACGACACACGCATCGCGCGACTCGCCGCGAAGGGTGGCGTGCTGATGATCAACTTCGGCTCGACGTTCGTCGCGCAGAAGAGCCGCGAGGCCGGCGATGCGTCGCGCAAGCAGATGATGGAGGCCATCGCGGCGAAGGGGCTGAAGGCGGGAACGCCCGAAGCGAAGGCGTTCGTCGACGCGTGGGAGAAGGAGAACGTGCCGCCGCTCGCGACCGTCGACGACGTCGCCGATCACGTCATGCACGTCGTGAAGATCGCCGGCGTCGATCACGTCGGCTTCGGCAGCGACTACGACGGCGTCGGACCGACGCTGCCGATCGGGCTCGAAGACGTCAGCAAGTACCCGAACCTGATCCGCGTGCTGCTGGAGCGCGGGCTGACCGAGTCCGACGTGCAGAAGATCTGCGGCGAGAACCTGCTGCGCGTCCTCGCGGAAGCGGAACGGGTCGCGGGGAAGTCCTGATGGTGCGCGTCGTCGAAACCGCGCGCCTCGTGCTGCGACATCTCGAACCCGGCGATGCGCCGTTCATCCTGCGGCTCGTCAACGAGCCGTCGTGGCTGCGCTTCATCGGCGACAAGGGAGTGCGGTCGCTGGACGATGCGCGTGCGTACATCGCGAACGGCCCGGCGGCGATGATCGCGCGCCACGGCTTCGGTCTCTACCTGACGGCGACGAAGGCCGACGCGACGCCGATCGGCCTGTGTGGCCTGATCCAGCGCGACGCGCTGGACGACGTCGACATCGGTTTCGCGTTCGTGCCCGAGTCGTGGGGACACGGCTATGCGCGGGAAGCGGCGGCGGCGACGCTCGAGCACGCGCGGCGTGATTTCGGTCTGCGCCGCGTGGTCGCGATCACGACCCCCGACAACGAGCGCTCGATGCATCTGCTGGAGAGCCTCGGCTTCGCGTTCGAGCGCATGGTGAAGCTCGCGCCCGATGCGCCCGAACTGCGGTTGCTCGCATGGGAAGAGAGACGGCCCGACGTCGCGCGGACGGATGTGCCGCGGATGCCGTTGCCGTAGGATCCGCGGTCGTCCGTTCCGCAACCGACGAGGACCACTCGCAATGGCCGCTACGCACATCGCGCTGTTGAGAGGGATCAACGTCGGGAAAGCCAAGCGGATCGCGATGACGGATCTGCGCAAGGTGTTCGAGTCGCTCGGCTGCCGCGACGTACGGACTCTCCAGAACAGCGGCAACGTCGTGTTCGAGGCTCCCGCGGGCATGGACGGCGGATTCGGCGCGCGCGTCGAGGAGGTGCTGACGCGCAAGATCGGCGTCCGCGCGCGCACGACGATCATCGCGGCCCGCGATCTCGCGCGGATCCTCGACGAGAACCCGCTGTCCGAAGTCGCGACGGATTCGTCGCGCACGCTGGTCGCGCTGCCGCGGACGCCGACGGTCGCGCGGCGTCTGAAAGGGCTCGGCAAGACCGACTGGACGCCGGATCGCTTCGCGATGGGCGCGCGGGCCGCGTACCTGTGGTGCGCCGACGGAGTCCTCGCCAGCAAACTGTGGGCGGCGTGCAACAAGGTCGTCGCCGACGACGTGACGACGCGCAATTGGCGCACGATGCAGGCGCTCGGCGCGATGGTGACCGGGCCGAAGTGAGCGGCCGGCGGATCCACGGATGCGTCAGGTTTCGAAGGACGAGTTCAAGCGCGTGTACCTCGAGCTCGGCGGCGGCGCCGAGACCGGCTGGACCGCCGACTACTGGGATCGCTGCATCGAGCCTCGCGTCGACGCGGCGACCCGCTTCGTCGTCGAAGACCCGCCGTCGCCGACGCACACGCGGATGATGATCGTCGCGAGCGCCACCGAGCAGCGGTTGTTCTTCATGACCGACGAGTCGGAGGAGAGCTTCTTCGATGGGCTCGACGGGCGCGATGGCGACTGACGTGCCGAAGCAACGGGCGAGGTCCCGCCGCTACGCCGACTCGATCTCCGCGAGTCGTTCGCGCAGGAAGTCCGCGAGCCGCACGACGCGCCCATCGGCGAGGCGCACTTGGTAGTCCTGGCCGGTGAACGACGACCGCGTCGCGGCGTGCTCGATGAACTGCTCGGCGGTCGCGATGTCGTCGCCGCCCGCGCCGAGCTTGCGCCGGAGGTGTTCGACGGCGTCGGCCGTCGAGTGCTCGTCGCCGTTGCGCAGGAACGTCGCGCCTTCGAGCTTCGCGACGGCGTCGATCAGGCGCTCGATCTTCTGGGCTTCGGTCGGCTTCGGAGGTTTCGCGTCCGCGGCGCGCAGCGTGAACTTCGCGACGTCGTCGCCGACCAGCGCGTTGTCGAGCGCGGTCAGCGTCAGCACGAAGTCGCCCCCGTCGAATTGGAACGTCGAGGCGTCGCCGGCCTTCATCGACAACGGCCCGAGCAGTGCGCTCGAACCATCGGCGGGCGTCTTCACGACGCTGACCATGACTTGGCCGTGCGTGATGTCCTCGAGCGAGATCGACACGCGGCCGTCCGAGCCCGGCACCGGCGACGTCGTGCGCTGCTTCAGCGCGAGGTCGAGCGGCAATCCGGCGATCACCGGCGGCTTCGGCGACTCCGCAGTCGCGGGCGGCTTCGGCGCTTCGCGCGAGCACGCGGACAAGAGCACGAGCATCACGAGCGCCCCGATGGGGTCAGCCCCCGTTCGTTTTCGCGCAGGGGCTGACCCCTGCGTGGTCCGCTCGACCTTGGTGAAGCCCACTCTGAACCGCATGGGACGCTCCTTGGACATTGCGTTGGGGGCATTGGGGTCAGCCCCCGTGCGAAAGCGAACGGGGGCTGACCCCTTCCGAGCTTGACCCTACACTCCGCCCTTCGCCGGGACGCTCCCACGGACGAGCATTGAAGAAGGTGAAACCGATGCGTTCACGCGTGTTCTCGCTGATCCTCGTCGCCGGCGCCGGTGGCTGCCGCGCGATCGAGCAGGCCGACCTCATGACGGCGAAGACCGAAGTCCGCGTGTGGGCCGATCATCTCGCGCGGGACCTCGAGCGCGACGGCCCCGAGGCTTGGCCGCGCTACTTCCTCGACGATCCGTCGTTCTTCATGGCGGTCGACGGCAAAGTCGAGTTCCGCGACTACGCGCAAGCGAAGACGTTCTGCGCCGACTTCGACGCGCGGACCGCATCGGTGAACCTGTCGTGGGAGTCGATGCGGGTCGAAGCCCTCGATGCCCGCCACGCCGTCCTCGCGTCGAACTACCACGAGCGGATCATCAGCACGTCCGGCAAGACCGAGTCGTACTCGGGCTACTTCACGGCCGTCGCGGTCAAGACCGACGCGGGCTGGAAGCTGCAGCACGTCCATTGGTCGAGCCCGGTCCCGCATCCGTGACGCGCCACGCGCCCGGCCGAACGAGCCCGCGTCGCGCGCATCCTCGCCCCGATCGACACCCACTCCGCTGAACCGACACCCATGCAGACGACCCGACTCTCCGACACCGCCGAACTGCGCCCGCTGGCACTCACCGACATCGACGCGCTGTTCGCGCTCGCGCAGGACAACCTCGACCGCAACTACTGGTTGCCGAGGCCGCTGCAGCGCTCCGACATCGAGTCGCGCGTGACGAGCGGGATCGAGATCGTCGCGAAGAACGAAGGCGTGCTGGCCGGCATCTTCGACTCGGGCCGCTTGTCCGGCGTCGCCGCGGTGTGGCGCTTCGTGCCGGAAGTCCGGTCGATCGAGATCGGCTATTGGATCGGCCGCCACGCGGAAGGGCGCGGGCTCGTGAAGCGCGCGTGTCGCGCCGTCATGCGCCACGCGTTCGAGACGCTGAACGTGCATCGCATGGAACTGCGTTGTCACGCCGGGAACGTGCGCAGCGTCGCGCTCGCCGAACGGCTCGGTTTCCGCCGCGAGGGTTGCCTCGTGCGCGCGGAGAAGCTCGGCGACGCGTGGGTGGATCTGCTCGTGTACGGCATGCTCGAGGACGAATGGCGCGGCTGCGACTCGGCGCGCGCGATCGGCTGAACCTCATCGCCCGCACCGGTGTGTGCGAGCGATCGTGAAGACCAAGGAGACCGCGATGGAATTTCGACGACTGGGTGGCTCGGGCCTGAAGGTGCCGGTGCTGAGCTTCGGGACGGGCACGTTCGGCGGCAACACCGAGCTGTTCAAAGCGGGGGGCAACACCGCCGTCGCCGCGGCGACGCGGCTCGTCGACCTCTGCCTCGAAGCCGGCCTCACGATGTTCGACTCGGCCGACATCTACTCGAACGGCGCCGCCGAGGAGATCCTCGGCCAAGCGATCAAGGGCAAGCGCGACCGCGTGCTGATCTCGACGAAGGGCACGTTCCGGTTCGGGCCGGGCCCGAACGACGTCGGCTCGTCGCGGCACCACCTGATCCGTTCGGTCGAAGGCAGTCTGAAGCGCCTGCAGACCGACGTCATCGACCTCTATCAGCTCCACGGCTTCGACGCGATGACGCCGATCGAGGAAGTCCTGCGCACGCTCGACGACCTCGTGCGCGCGGGCAAGATCCGCTACGTCGGCTGCTCGAACTTCTCGGGCTGGCACCTGATGAAGTCGCTCGCGATCTCCGAGAAGTACGGCCTCGCGCGCTACGTCGCGCACCAGGCGTACTACTCGCTGCTCGGCCGCGACTACGAATGGGAGCTGATGCCGCTCGCGCTCGACCAGCAAGTCGGCGCGGTGGTGTGGAGCCCGCTCGGCTGGGGACGACTGACGGGCAAGATCCGCCGCGGCCAGCCGTTGCCGAAGAGCAGCCGCTTGCAGAGCAAGCTCGCGGTCGACGTCGGCCCGCCGATCCCCGACGAAGCCGTGTTCCGCGTCGTCGACGCGATCGACGCGATCGCGAAGGAGACCGGCAAGAGCGTGCCGCAGATCGCGATCAACTGGCTGCTCCAGCGGCCGAGCGTCGCGACGATCATCATCGGTGCCCGCGACGAAGCGCAGTTGAAGGACAACCTCGGCGCGGTCGGCTGGAACCTGACGGCCGATCAGGTCGCGCGGCTCGACGCCGCGACGGCGACGACGCTCGCGTATCCGTACTGGCATCAGCGCGGGTTCAAGGAACGCAACCCGCCGCCGGTCTGACGACACCGAAGGAGCGAGCCATGGCCGAACCGAAGACACGCAAGACCGACGCCAGCGTCGCGGACTTCATCGACGCGGTCGCCGACGAACGTCAGCGCGCCGACTGTCGCGTGCTGATCCGCTTGATGCAGAAGGCGACGAAGGCGAAGCCCGCGATGTGGGGGCCGAGCATCGTCGGCTTCGGCACGTCGCCGGTCGTCTACGCGGACGGTAGTCAGCTCGATTGGCCGATCCTCGGCTTCTCGCCGCGCAAGCAATCGCTGTCGATCTACCTGATGCCGGGGTTCGACGACTCCGCGGCATCCCTGAAGAAGCTCGGCAAGGTCAAGACCGGCAAGTCGTGCGTCTACGTGAAGCGGCTCGAGGACGTCGATCTGGCCGTCCTCGACGCGATGATCGTCGACTCCGTGAAGCGCACGAGGAAGTCGGAGAAGCCGCGCTGAGCCGGGATCCCGCGACCCCCGGCTGCCGCGCGAGCGAGTCGATCGACGCCGCGCGGTACACTCCCGGCCGATGTCCGACCCCAACAACCCCTCGATCACGCAGATCTACCGCGATCGCAGCGTCACGTTCGGAACGCTGATCGCGGACGATCCGGCGATGCGCAAGGTCCTCGATCTCGCGAAGAAGGCCGCGCGCTCGGACGCGTCGATCCTGATCGTCGGCGAGACCGGCACCGGCAAGAACCTCGTCGCGCAAGCCGTCCACAACGACAGCCCGCGCGCGAACGAACCGTTCGTCAGCGCGAACTGCGCGGCGTTCGCCGAGACCTTGCTCGAGTCCGAACTGTTCGGGCACGAGCGCGGCGCGTTCACCGGCGCCGACAAACAGCGCAAGGGTGTGTTCGAGCAGGCCGACGGCGGCACGCTGTTCCTCGACGAGATCGGCGACCTGTCGCTGACCGCGCAGGCCAAGATCCTGCGCGCGGTCGAGTACAAGGAGTTCGAGCGGCTCGGCGGTCAGCAGACGCTGAAGACGAACATCCGCATGCTGTTCGCGACGAACCGCGATCTGCGCGAAGCCGTGAAGCAGGGTGAGTTCCGCGAGGACCTCTACTACCGCGTCAGCGAGTTCACGATCGAGATCCCGCCGTTGCGCAGGCGCCGCGGCGACATCCAGGCGCTGGCGGACCGCTTCCTCGGCGAACAGCGCGCGACGTTCGGCTTCAAGGTGAAGGGCTTCACCGAAGCGGCGCAGCGCGCGTTGGTCGGGTTCGATTGGCCGGGCAACGTGCGTCGACTGCGCGCCGTGATCAAGCGGGCCGCCGCGCTCGCGGATGGCGACCTCGTCGACGTCGGCGACCTCGATCTGTCCGGTGCGACGCAGGCTCCGTCCGCCGCGGCGATGGCGACGGCGAGTTCGCCCGCCGCGACCCCCGACACGATCGAGGACTGGAACCTCGCGACGATCGAGCGCCGCCACATCGAGAAGGTGCTCGCGCACGCGAAGGGCAACAAGAGCGAAGCGGCGCGCATCCTCGGCATCGCGCGCACGACGCTCGACCGCAAGCTCGCGTCGTACGGCCTCGATCCGACCGGCTGATCTGCCGTCGATTCGCCAAAGTGCGGTCAGAGCGCGGTCAGAACGAGGTCAGAACGCGTTCAGGGCGGCGATCACGGCGTCCTGGTGCTCGCGCGGCATCTCGGGGTAGATCGGCAGCGACAGGATCTCGCCGGCCGCTCGCTCCGCTTCGACCGGACGCGGTCGTCCGACCATCAGCGGCTCGAATGCCGTCATGCGGGACAGCGCGCGCGGGGAGTGGATCAGCGTCTCGATGCCGCGTTGCGCGAGGTGAG
>JAEUIB010000286.1 GCA_016795255.1 Planctomycetota bacterium | reverse complement strand
AACTCCTGCGACGGCAACTGCAGGATCTCGATGCGCTGGATCAGTTGCGGCGACAGCTTGAGCTGCAGCTCCGGCCGTTGGCTCAGCGAGAGGTCGAGCCTCATGCACGTCCCTCCACGGGACGGCGGCCGGCGACGGCCTCCGCGAGCACCGCGGCGTTCGAGTACTCGATCGCCGAACCGGCGGGGATCCCGCGCGCCAGGCGACTGATGCGCACCGGCAACGCCTTCAACTGCTGCGCCACGACGAGCGCCGTGCCTTCGCCTTCGAAGTCCGGATCCATGCCGAGGATGACTTCGGCGATCTTCGCCGCGGCGATCCGCTTCTTCAGCCGGTCGATCGTCAGGTCGTCGGGCTCGATGCCTTCGACCGGATTCACGACGCCGCCGAGCACGTGGTAGAGGCCGCGGAACCCGGCGGCTTCGAACGCCTCGACGTCGTTCGGCTGCTCGACGACCAGCACGGTCGACCGGTCGCGGCCGGGGTCGGCGCAGATCGCGCACGGATCGGCCGCGGTGACGGTGCAGCACTGGGAGCAGGCGCGGACGTTCTTGCGGACGTCACGGATCGCGAGAGCGAGCTGCAGGGCCTCTTCCGGCGCCACACGGAGGACGTGGAACGCAAGGCGTTCGGCCGTCCGCGCGCCGATGCCCGGCATCTTGTCGAACTCGCGGATGAGTTGCTGAATCGCCTCGGGATAGGCCATCGCGCGCCGTGGGTGCCCCGCGAGCGCTTCCCCGGGGGCCGATCTGGCCCGGCGGTGGATGGAGGCACTCGCTCGCGCGGAGTATAGGCCGGCCGCCGCGACGTGAGCAAACGGCTTGCCGACGATTGGCAGATTCGTTGCTAGAGCGCGAGGACGGGAAGGCGATCACTCGCCACAAACCGCTCGCGGATCAGAACATGCCGGGGATCGACAACCCGCCGGTCAACTTGCCGAGTTCGCTCTTCGACAGCTCGCGGGCCTTCTCGAGGGCCTGGTTCGCCGCGATCTTGACCATGTCCTCGATCAGCGAGGCGTCACCGGAGCTCATGACGCTCGGGTCGATCTGGATCTTCGCCAGCTCGAGTCCGCCGGTCGCGACGACGCGGACGGCTCCCCCGCTCGCCGAACCCTCGACGGTCCGGGTCTTCAGCTCTTCCTGGATGCGCGCGATCTCGCGCTGCATCTTCTGAGCCTGCTTCAACAACCCTGCGAGATCACCCAAACCGGCCATGTCGGACTCCGTGCTGGACCGCGTTCGCGGTCACTCGATCATGTCGCCATCGAACATCTGCTTGGCGCGTTCGGCGATGCTGCGCAGGTTCGACGGCTGAGCCGTCGCCGACGGGCCACCGGCGCCGGGCGCACCAGGGTTTCCGGGCTGCGCCGCGACGACCTTCACCGCGAGGACTTTCCCGTAGCGCCGCTTCGACGCGTCGTCCAACGCGCGCCGAACCGGAACGTCGTCGAGCGTGTACAGCCCGCGACCGGGGCGCTGCGGTGCGATCTCGAGGACGCCCGCGGCGATGCGGACCGCCGCGTGCCCGTCGAGGAACGACGCGATGCCGCCGTTCGTCTTCTTCAGTTCGTCGACGAGTTCGCGCAACAACGCCGCGGCGTCGGTCGGCACGGGAGCCGTGCCCGCGGCGACGTCGGTCGCAGCCGGGGCAGGGACGCCTGCGGCCGGCGCCGACGCGACCGGGCGCGAAGCGCCGATCGGTTTCGCGTCAGCGATCGGCGCACGCGTCGGCCCCGCGCCCGTCACGCCCGTTGCGCCCGTTGCACCAGGCGAGCCGGACGAACTCGGCGCGCGCGCGATCGATCCGGCGTTGCGCAGGACTTCGATCGCTTCGGCCAGCGGCAGTGCGGCCTTCGCGCGCGCGAGACGAAGCAGCGACGCCTCGAGCACGAGCCGCGGTTCGTCGTGCTCGCGCAGACGGCGGCGCGCGGTCATCAGGATGTTGATCATCGCCAGCGCCCGATCGACGTCGAGCGAGCGCGCGAGTTCGGAAATCTTCGCCTCGTCGCCGGCGCGGTCGAGCAATTCGACCCCGCCGCCCGAACACAGGACGAGCAGGTCACGCGCCTCGCGCAGCAGCGCCTCGACGACGGTTTCGGCGGCGATGCCGGCGTGGTCGAGGCGATCGATGCGCGTCAGCAGGCCGTTCGTGTCGCCGGCGAACACGACGCCGAGCAACTCCAGCACAGTGTCGCCGGACAGGCTGCCGATGACTTCGGCGACGCCGTCGGCGGTGACCTTGCCGCCGCCGTGCGTGATCGCCTGATCGAGCAGCGACTGCGCGTCGCGCATGCCGCCCTTCGCGGTCCGCGCGATCGCCTTCAGCGCGGCGGCGTCCGCCTTGACCTTCTCCTGCTTGCAGATCTGCTCGAGCCGCGTCGCGATCTCGGCTTCGGGGACGCGGCGGAACTCGAACGTCTGGCAGCGCGAGCGGATGGTCTCGGGGATGCGTTCGACCTCGGTCGTCGCCAGCACGAAGATCACGTGCGGCGGCGGCTCTTCGAGCGTCTTCAGCAGCGCGTTGAACGCTTCCGACGTCAATTGGTGCGCTTCGTCGACGATGTACACCTTGCGCTTGCCGAGCATCGGCGCGACGCGCGCGCGTTCCCGCAATTGACGGATGTCGTCGATGCCGCGGTTGCTGGCCGCGTCGATCTCGACGACGTCGAGGTCGGCTCCGCGCTGGATCGCTTGGCAGCGCTCGCAGCCTCCGCACGGCTCGATCGACTCGCCTTTCTCGCAGCACAGCGCCATCGCGAGGATGCGCGCGAGCGACGTCTTGCCGACGCCGCGCGGACCGCCGAACAAGTACGCGTGCGCGATCCGCCCGAGCTTGATCGCGTTCTTCAGCGTCGTCGCGACGGCGGGTTGGCCGGCGACTTCGTCGAACGAGCGTGGCCGGTACTTGCGGGCGAGGACCAGGTACGTCATGCGGTGGTTTGTACCGGATCCTCGACGCGAGCGCAGGGGGCGACGCATTGCGGCGACCGGCCGTCGCGACCGTCACCGAGCCGCGGCACGGCCGAGCGCGAAGGAAAGCGCCGGCGCGAGGGGCGACCCCGAACACCCGGGGAGGATCTGCTTATGGCTGCTCCCGTCAGGGCCTGACCAGGTTCGCAGTTCCCCGTCATCCGAGGCCGCCGCTGGCGCCG
>JAEUIB010000351.1 GCA_016795255.1 Planctomycetota bacterium | reverse complement strand
CGCTGCGTGCCGACGCGCTGTCGTGCTACGGCGGGCCCGCCGGCGCGAGCCCCGCGATCGACGCGTTCGCACAGAACGCGCTGGTGTTCGAGCACGCGTTCGCCGCCGCGCCGTGGACCAAGCCGTCGGTGCCATCGTTGTTCACCGGGCTGCCGCCGTCGCGGCACGGCGTGTTCGAAGGTTCGTCGCGCGACGTCGAAGGTCGCATCACCTCGGACGTGCTGTCGCCGCAAGCGCTGACGCTCGCCGAAGTGATGCGCGACGCGGGATACGGCACCGCGGCGTTCGTCCAGAACGCGCAGTTGAAGCCGTTCCTCGGTTTCGACCAGGGCTTCGACGTCTATCGCGAAGGCGTCGGCGACGGCGCGCGGATCCACGCCGAGTTCCTCGAGTGGTTCGACGCGCAGCGCGCGCTGGACTCCGCGAAGCCGCTGTTCGCGTACCTGCATGTGCTGGACGTCCACGAGCCGTACATGCCGCCCGCCGACGCGCTGGCCCATTTCCCGGCGGCGCCGGATGCGCCGCGGTTGGACCGCCAAGCCCAGAAGGATCTGGCGGACGCGGTCGACGCGAAGACGCATCGCGTGACGCCGCAAGAGACCGCGGAGTTGCGTCGGCTCTATCAAGCGTGCGTGCGCGGATACGACGCGAAGTTCGGCGCGCTGGTCGACGCGCTGCGCGCGCGCGGCGCATGGGACGACGCGCTGGTCGTGTTCACGTCGGACCACGGCGAGGAGTTCGGCGAGTACGGCGAGCTCGGCCACGGCCACTCGCTGCGCGACTCGCTGCTGCGCGTGCCGCTGGTGGTGAAGGCGCCGGGCCGCTCGAACACGACGCCGCGGCGCATCGAGCGCTCGGCATCGTCGCTCGACGTGCTGCCGACTCTGGCGGAGCGCGTCGGAGCGCACGGCCTGCCCGGTCTGTCGGGATTGCCTGGCCGGGACCTGCTGAGCGGCGCCGGAGACACGCCGATCGTCGCCGAGATGGTGCACGGCCCCGAGTACACGCGGGCGCTGCGCTCACCGGGCTGGAAGGTCGTCGAATCGTTCCGCGCCGCGAAGTCGAACCTGGTCAAGGCGCCGATGGAACCGCGGAAGCTGCTCGCGGAGGGCATGCGGATCGAACTCAAGGTGAAGGGCGAGCGCGCGGACCTCGAAGCCAGTCGCGTCACGCTCGAGGTCGGCACCGACGACGACATCGAGGTCCGCGGCGCGATCCGCGATCTCGACGTCGCCGCGGGCACGTTCAAGATCGGGCCGTTCTCGATCGAGCGGGCGCCCGAGACGTCGCTGCCCGACGGCGTCCGCGTCGGCGACGTCCTCGACGTCGACGGCATGGTGATCGACGCGGGGCGACTGCGCGCGCACAAGATCCAGCCGCGCACCGACAAGGCCGGCAGCCGCTCGATCAAGATCGAAGGACCGATCGAGAAGGTCTTCGACCACGGCGACGAAGTCGGCATCGCCGGCGTGCGCGTCGAGATCGACGGCGACGCGACGTGGGAAGGGTTCGAGGTCGCGGGGCAACTCGCGGGCGGACGACTCGACCGCAAGCAGCTCGTCAACTCCGTGTTGTTCGATCCGTCGCGCTTCACGCGCACGGTCGACGTGTTCGACCTCGGCGCCGACCCGCTCGAGAAGGCGCCGAGCACGAACCTGCACGAGGGCATGCTCGGCAAACTCGAAGCCGCGATCCGCGTCCACCTCGGGACGGTCGCCGGACTCGGGTCGGGCACGTTCGCGCTCGACGCCGAGACGATCCAGCGACTCGAAGAGACGGGTTACGGCGCCGGGAATTGAGAGGCCGTGATTCGATCCGATCGACTCACGCTCTCGGCCTCGCCGGGTGTCGGTCCCGTCACTCCTTCGCTTCGACGGGGTCCGGCAGCCCGAGTCCCTCGAGCTGCCCGCGGATCGACGCGGCATCGCCGACCAGCACGAGCACGCCGTTCTGCGGCGCCAGGAACTCCTTCGCCAGCGCGTTCAGCAACGGCGCGTCGAAGCGCGACAACGCGGCCAGGTCCTCCGCCAGCGCAGAGAACGTCCGGCCGTGGATCGAGAGCTCCGCGGCCGACGCGGCGACACCGGCGATCTCCTGGAAGTCCTCGACGATGCCGTTGCGCACCGTCGCCATCGCCTTCGCGGCTTCGTCCGCCGAGATGTCGCCGGCGCGCATCCGGTCGAACTCGAACAGGAACTCCTTCAGCGACGCGCCGGTGACGTCGGCGCGGACCGCGGCGCCGGAGCCGACGGTGCCGGTCGTCCGCTCGAACCGCGGACGACTGCGCGCGCCGTACGTGTAGCCCTTCGATTCGCGCAGGTTCTGCATCAGGCGACTCGTGAAGCTGCCACCGAGGATCGTGCCGAGCAGCTCGTATCCAGGCCGGCGCGGATCGACCGCGGTGACGCCCGGCCACGTGAAGCCGACGACCGTCTGCACGGCGCCCGGCCGATCGACCAGCACGACGCGGATCCCTTCGGCCCGAGGCACGTCGGCGATCGGGATGCCGACGTGCTTGCTCGTCGACGGCGCGACGAAGCGCGCGAGCGCACCGTCGAGTTCGGTCTTCGCGTCGGCGGGAGCGATCGCGCCGACGACGAACGCGCGGCACGTGTCGGGTCGCACGATGCCGGCGAAGGCTTGGCGGACGTCGTCGAGCGTCAGCGCGGCGACGGACTCGAGCGTGCCGTCGGCGGGCACCGCGTACGGATGCCCGGCGCCCCAGTACATGCGCGCCGACACGAGTTGACCGACGACCTCCGGTCGATCGAGCGCTTGCTTCAGTCCTTCGAGATGCAGCGACTTCGCGCGTTCGAAATCGGTCGCGTCGAAGCGCGGCTTCGTCAGCACGTCTTGCAGCAGCGCGAGACTCGGACCGAGGTTTCGACGCAGCGCGGTCAGTCCGATCGTCAGGGTCTCGTGGTCGGCGTCGATGTCGAGATCGGTGCCGAGCAGGTCGAACGCGCGCGCGAGTGCGTCGGCGTCGCGTGAGCCGGCGCCTTCTTCGAGCATCGCCGCGAGCAACGCGGTGCGCCCGGCCTTGCCGGCGGGATCGAGCGCACCGTCACAAGCGAACTGCAACAACAGGTGCACCTGCGGAACGCTCGCGCGTTCCCACGCTTCGACCGCGACGCCGTTGCCCAGCGTGAACCGCGCGGGCTCCTGCGGCACGAACGCCGCGGGCGCGAAGTCCGCAGGCCGCGTGTCGCGCGGCGACGACGCACGCTCGGGCTGGTCCGGCACGACGCGCACGACGAGCCGATCTTCGGGCGTCAGCGTGCGACCCACCGCATCACGCACATCCTGCACCGTCGCCTTGCGGAAGCGATCGAGGTCCGTG
>JAEUIB010000344.1 GCA_016795255.1 Planctomycetota bacterium | reverse complement strand
CCCCCCCCCCCCCACCTCGCCTCGACGCCCGAGCAGGCGTAGGGCCCAGCGGCCCGAGCGTTCAGCGTTTCCCATACTCCAACGGCACGCCCTTGCGCTGCGCGGTGATGTACGCCTCCAGCGCGCGCATCTCCGGTCCGTCGACCGCCAGAGGCTTGCCGCGCACCGGGTGCTCGACGCACCAATTGATCATGTCGCGCAGCAGCGCGACGCGACCCAACTGCGACTGGAACTTCGGGTACGTCTCGGGATGCGTGTTCGACGCGTCCGGATGGCACATGTCGCACGAGACCGCGACCGTCGAGCCCAGCCGATTGCCGTCGTGGAACACCAGCGCGCCCTCGGCGACGAACTTCTCCGTCTCGCGTTTCCACGTCACGACGTCGAGCGCCGTCACCGTGGACCACGTCCCTTCCTGGACGCTCTGCTGTCCGACCAGACTCGAGTTGTCGTGCGACTCGACGATGCGGTGCCGCTCGCGCACGTCCTTCTCCCACTGCGCTTGCGGGTTCTTCGCCAGCCATTCGGCCATCAGCTTCGCCGCGACCTCGCGCCCTTCGTCGGGCGTCACCGGTCCGTTCGCGTTCAGCGTCACTTGCGTCTCGCCGTCGCACAGCATCACGGTGACCGGCTCCGCCGACGCAGCATCGCGCGTCGACAGCACCGCACCACCGACGACCGCCGTCAGCACGCCGAGGATCACCACCGTCTTCGCGGAGAGAGTCGACAGGATCGAGAGTTTCATCGTGGGTTCCCTCCGAGCTCAGTAGGACGCGAGCTTCGTGGCGGTCGGCCGCGACGACGCACCGTTCGAGTTCAAGTACGCCGCGCTGACGGTCACCGGGTTGCGGTTCCACAGCGAGTAGATCTTGTCGACGTAACCGTCGGCGAGGACGTTGACGACGCCGTCGCCGCAGCCATCGTGCGGACTGAACGGATTCGGCCGGTTCATCTGCACCGTCAACGCCGGCAGTCCCTCCGGCGCGTACGGCCACGGCCACGCCGTCGACAGCAACCCGTGGAAGTGGATGTTGCCGATGCGGTTCGTCAGCAACTGATGCGTGTGACCATGGATCACGACGCAGGACTGGAAGCGCTTCAGGATCGCCTGCACCTCGTCGGCGTCGTCGGTCCAGAAGTTCCAGTTCTTGTAGAGCTTGTAGAGCGGCGAGTGCGAGAACACGACGATCGGATGCGAGTCCGCGAAGCGCGCCAGATCCTTCTCGAGCCACGCCCGCTGCGTCTCGCCGACCGTGAACGGACTCTGCACTCCGTTGTCGAGTCCGGCGACGGTCTGCATGCGCTGCTGAGGCGTCATCCCGCGCGCGGTCCAGAAGTCCTTCTCGACGACGCTGTTCAGCACGACGAAGTGGATGCCCTTGTGGTCGAACGAGTACGTCGGCTCGCCGAACAGCTCGCGCCACTTCTCGCCCATGTCGAGGTACCAATCGTGCTCGCCGACCATCATGCGCAGCGGCGCCTTGACGTTCTTCAGGATCTGCGCGCCGAGCTCGAGCTCCGCGGCCGCGCCGAGCTGCGCCAGGTCGCCGCCGTAGAACACGAAGTCGGGCTGCGGATCGAGCCGGTTGACGTCGTCGACCGCGCGCAGCAGCGACCGCACGAAACGATCGTTGATCTTGCGCTCGTACAGGTGCGAGTCGGAGATGTACGCGAAGCGGAACGGCTCGATCTTGCGGTCGTCGGTCGCGTTCGGATCGATCACCACGTTCGCGAACGAACGCGGATGGAAGATGCCCTGCGTCATCACGGCCGCGGCCGCGGCGCTCGCCACTTTCATGAACGAGCGGCGATCGAGGTTCATCAAGCCGCGCATGACGGCTTCACGATCCTCGTACCACTTGGTCTCGACGCTCTTGACGTTGCCCCCGCGACGGAAGCGGATCTTGTCGTTGGTCATGGGTGAACCTCCCTGAAGAACCGCGGTCAGCGGTTCCCGAGCCGATCTTCGAAACCATCCCGCTCGCGCCGCGCGAGCCCGTCGTCGCGGAACGGACGCACGGTCTGCGCCCGCTCGGCCTGTCGCTTCATCTCCGCAGCGTTGTCCTGCGCGAAGCGCTCGTCGGTCAGCGCGAACAGGAACGCGACCAAGTCGTTGATCTCGCTCTCGGTCAGCGCGAGCGGCTCGATGCCGCCGTCGAGCCACGGATTGGCCTCGCCGCCCTTGTTGTAGTGGTCGACGACGTCCCACAAGGTCTGCATGGAACCGTCGTGCATGTACGGCCCGGTGATGCCGACGTTGCGGACGGTGGGCGTGCGGAAACCGCCGATGTCCGCGTAGTTGCGCGTCACGACGAAACGGCCCAGCTCACCGACGTCCGTCTCGAGCGCGAGTCGCTCGATCGTCTCGATCGACCCGTCCTTCGCGAGTTCCGCGAGCGCGCGCGTCGCGAGCTTCTCGAAGTCCTGGTGCCGCGCCGACACGCCGATGTTGTGGAACACGTGGTCGCTGCCGACCGGGTTCGTGCCGTTCAGCGGATGACACGTCGCGCAGCGCGCCTTGCCTTCGTAGAGCGAGAGTCCGTTGCTCTCCGACGGCGTCAGCGCGCCGGCCTTACCCGCGCGATGCGCGTCGAACCGCGAGTTCACGAACACGAGCGTGCGTTCGAACGCGGCGATCGCCCGACCGATGTCGTCGTAGTTCGGAGCGCGGCCGTACGCGGCCTGGAACAGCGGGCCGTACTCGGGGATCTTCGCGATCACCGCCGTGGCCTCGTCGCCGTTCGCGAATCCCATTTCGATCGGATTGATGATCGGCAACTTCGCCTGGTCCTCGAGCGTCGCCGCGCGACCGTCCCAGAACATCGAGCCGAGCAGCGCCGCGTTCAGCGTCGTCGGCGCGTTGCGGCGACCGAGCTTGTCGCCGATGCCTTCGCTGACCGGCCGGCGATCGGTGAGGCCGCGCAGCACGTCGTGGCACGTCGCGCACGAGACCGTCCCGTCCTTCGACAGGCGCGGATCGAAGTAGAGCTTGCGGCCGAGCGCGACGCGCTCGGCGGTCATCGCGTTGTCGGCGGGCAACAGCGACGCCCACAGCAGCGGGTCGACGCCGAGCGGAGGCTTGGTCGCGTCGACGCCTTGCAGCATCGCGTCGAGCGCGCGCTGCTGGACGTCGAAGTTCGTCGCCCCGTGCGGTGCCGGCTCGTCGCCGACGAGCACGAAACCCGACGCGGCGGACGCGACCGCCCACGCCAGCGACAGGATCACGATCCGATGGACGCGCATGAGGGGTCCCTCCAGTTCCGAGACGACCGAACACCGCCGGGCCACACCACACGAACGCCGAAACCCGGCTCGCCGCGCCCAACCCTATCGAGGTCCCCCCCATCTCCGCGCGCATGCATCCGGTGATCGTGACGATGCCTCGGGGTCATCGACCGGGGGTGGAACGCCCGCCGCCGAGTCATCGAGCGTAGAGTTCGCGCCATGAGACCCACGATCCGCCAACTCGAGTACC
>JAEUIB010000342.1 GCA_016795255.1 Planctomycetota bacterium | reverse complement strand
GCGACGTCGTGCGCGGAGTGATCGTTCGCACCCGGCAGGCGATGAAGCGCGAGGATGGTTCGTACGTCCGCTTCGACCGCAACGCGATCGTGTTGCTCGACAAGGACGACAACCCGCGCGGCACCCGCATCTTCGGTGCGGTGGCGCGTGAGCTGCGCTCGAAGAACTTCATGAAGATCATTTCCCTCGCATCCGAGGTGGTCTGACGATGGGCGCTCGTGGTTTCAAGAAGCTGAAGGCGCGTCGGCGCGCCGAGTTCAAGCACACGACTCCGGTGATCCGCAAGGACGACAAGGTCCAGGTCATCGCCGGCGACGACAAGGGCAAGGTCGGCCGCGTCCTGCGCGTGCTGGTCTCGCGCGAACGCGTCGTGGTCGAAGGCACGAACATGATCTTCCGCCACATGAAGCGTTCGCAGCAGAACCCTCAGGGTGGTCGCGTCGAGCGCGAGGGCACGCTGCACATCTCCAACGTGTTGCTGTTCTGCGAGAAGTGCAACAAGGGCGGTCGCGTCCGCACGGAAGTCGCGGACGGCAAGAAGACCCGCGTGTGCGTGAAGTGCGGCAGCAAGGCTGGCTGATCGAGATCGGTTGACGACGATGGCAAACAAGAACGACAAGAACGAAGCCGCCGACAAGGCCCGAGCGCAAGCCGACAAGGCTCGCGGTCAGGCCGAGAAAGCGAAGCAGCAGGCCGCGAAGGAAAAGGCGGCCGCCGACAAGGCGGCCGGAAAGCCGTCGGGCCCGGTCGAACCGGCGCCGACTCCGCGCCTGTGGCTGAAGTACGAGAACGACGTGCTCCCGAAGCTCCGTGAACGGTTCGGCATCTCGAACCGGTTCGCGCTGCCGCGGTTGAACAAGGTCGTCGTCAACATGGGCGTCGGCAAGGCCCGCGAGAACAAGGCCGTGCTCGAGACGGCCGTCGCCGACCTCGGCAAGATCACCGGTCAGAAGCCGAAGATCACGCGCGCCAAGAAGGCGATCTCGGGCTTCCGCCTGCGTGAAGGCATGCCGATCGGCTGCTGTGTGACGTTGCGCGGCAAGCGCATGTACGAATTCCTCGATCGGCTCATCTCGGTCGCCATCCCCCGTATCAAGGACTTCCGCGGTCTCAAGCGGAAGGCTTTCGACGGTCGTGGCAACTACTCGATGGGCTTGGCCGAGCAGACGGTGTTCCCCGAGATCGAAGTCGACAAGCTGACCGCGATCCAGGGCATGGACATCACGATCTGCTCGAATGCCGGCGACGACGCCAAGGCCGAAGCGCTGCTCGAAGCGCTCGGCATGCCGTTCCGCGACAAGTAACCCGAACACGAACGCAAGAGGATCGATCCGTGGGCAAGACCAGTTGGATGTACCGGGCGTCGCAGCCCTCGAAGTTCAAGACGCGCGCGAAGACGCGCTGCACGCTGTGCGGCCGTTCCCACGCCGTCTATCGCAAGTTCGGCGTCTGCCGCTTGTGCTTCCGGAAGCTCGCGCACAAGGGCGAGATCCCGGGCGTCCGCAAGGCATCTTGGTGATCGGTTCGGAAGGGCAATACCAATGACGATGACCGACCCTGTCGCCGACCTGTTGACCCGCATCCGCAACGGTGCGCGCGTGCGCAAGCGCATCGTCGACATCCCGACCTCGAAGTTGAAGGTCGCGATCGCCGACGTCTTGAAGCGCGAGGGATTCCTCGACGGCTACGAGATCGTCGCCGACGGACTGCGCGGCACGCTGCGCCTGAAGCTGCGCTACGACGAGGACGGAGTCAGTGCGATCACGGAAATCACCCGTGATTCGAAGCCCGGGCGTCGTCTGTACGCCAAGTTCTCGGCCCTGCCGCGCGTGCGCGGCGGGCTCGGAGTGTCGATCGTGTCGACGCCGCGCGGCGTCCTGTCGGATCGCGAAGCCCGCCTGCAGAAGGTCGGCGGCGAGATCCTGTGTTCGGTGTACTGAGGAGCGAACCGTGTCGCGGATCGGAAAGAAGCCCGTCCAGCTTCCGAGTGGCGTGAACGCAGCCTTCACCGGCCGCGAACTCGTCGTCTCCAAGGGCAACGTCAAGCTCACGCAGTGGGTCGACCCGGCGATCGACGTCAGCATCGCGAACGGATCGATCGTGTTCGGCCGCAAGTCGGACGACCGTCGGCACAAGCAGCTCCACGGCCTGTATCGCGCGATCGCGAACAACATGGTCGACGGACTGACCAAGCCGTTCGAGAAGCGTCTGCAGATCGTCGGCGTCGGTTTCGGCGCGAAGGTCCTCGGCAAGGACTACGTCGAGATGACCCTCGGTTTCGCGAACGCGATCAAGGTCAAGATCCCGGCGGGCATCACGGTCACGACGCCGGACCCGACGAACATCATCATCACGGGCGCCGACCGACAGAAGGTCGGCCAGTTGGCGGCCGAGCTCCGCAAGTTGCGCAAGCCGGAACCCTACAAGGGCAAGGGCGTGCGCTACATCGATGAAGTGGTCAAGCGCAAGGCGGGCAAGGCCGTCGGCGCGGGTGCGGGCGGCTGAGCCGCGACGCGCACAGGAAAACGACAACCATGGCAAACAAGCAAGTCGATCTTCAGCGGAAGCGAGGGCGCAAGGCCGCGGGCGTGCGCGCGGGTGTGCGCGGCACGGCTCAGAAGCCGCGTCTGTCGGTGTTCCGCTCGAGCAAGTTCGTGTACTGCCAGGCGATCGACGACGTCGCCGGCTCCACCTTGGCGGCCGCGTCCGACAAGGAGAAAGAGCTGTCCGCGGCGTGCGCGGAACTGCCCAAGAGCGAATCCGCGAAGCGCGTCGGCCAAGAGATCGCGAAGCGTCTGCTCGCGAAGGGCATCGAGCGCGTCGTGTTCGATCGCGGTTGGTACAAGTATCACGGCCGCGTGAAGGCCCTGGCGGATGCAGCTCGCGAGAGCGGCCTCAAGTTCTGACGGGATGACGATGGCGACCGAAGCGAATACCCCAATCTATTTCGAAGAAGCGGTGGTCAAGGTCAACCGATCGGCCAAGGTCGTGAAGGGCGGACGTCGGTTCTCCTTCTCGGCGCTGGTCGTGATCGGGAACCGTGACGGTTCGATCGGACTCGGCTTCGGCAAGGCCAAGGAAGTCCCGTCGGCGGTCCAAAAGGCCGTGAAGCACGCCCGCAAGGACCTGAAGCGCGTTCCGCGCATGGGTTCGACGATCCCGCACCCGGTGGTGGGGCGGTTCGGTGCGGCGCGCATCAAGCTCATCCCGGCCGCTCCGGGTACCGGCATCATCGCCGGCGCTTCGGCGCGCGCGGTGCTCGAGTACGCGGGCATCACCGACATCCTGACGAAGTCGCTCGGTTCGACGAACCCGGTGAACCTCGTCAAGGCCACGATGGACGGGCTCATGCAGCTGCGGTCGCGTGGCGACACCGAGAAGCTGCGCGGAGTGAAGTTGTCATGAACCTGAACGACATCCTGAAGGCCGGGCCCAAGTTCGAGCTGAAGCGCCGCGTCGGTCGCGGCGTCGGTTCGGGAATGGGCAAGACCTCGACCCGCGGCCAGAAGGGCCACGGCGCGCGTGAATCGTTCCACGGCAAGCTCGGGTTCGAAGGCGGCCAGATGCCGCTGTTCCGCCGCTTGCCGAAGCGCGGCTTCAACAACAAGCGCTTCCGGACCGAGTACTCGACGATCAACGTCGGCGACCTGAACGACACGTTCAAGAGCGGCGACGAGGTGTCGATCGAGATCCTGCGCTCGCGCGGCCTGATCAACTCGGGCCCCGACGCGCTGAAGGTGCTCGGCGGCGGTGAGTTGAAGGTCAAGCTCACCGTGAAGGCGAGCAAGTTCACCGGCACGGCGTCGCAGAAGATCGAGGCCGCGGGCGGGAAGGCGGAGCAGATCTCGTGACGTCGGGCTTCCTCAACATCTTCCGCATCCCCGAACTCCGGCGGAAGCTGTGGGTCACGATCGGGCTGTTGGCCGTCTACCGGCTGGGATTCCACATCCCGGTGCCGGGCGCCAACTACGAGGGCATCAAGGATGCCGTCGGCGATCAGAACTTCGTGTTCGGCATCATGAACTCGTTGACGGGCGGCGCGCTCGGCAACTTCGTGGTGTTCGCGCTCGGCGTGATGCCCTACATCTCGGCGTCGATCATCTTCTCGATGCTGACGAAGGTGGTCCCGGCGCTCGAGGCGCTGCAGAAGGAAGGCGCCGTCGGCGTCAAGAAGATCAACCAGTACACGCGGTGGGCGACGATCCCGATCTGCATCGTGCAGTCGCTGTTCGTCATCCACGGCATGATGATCCCGACTGCCCGCGCGAACATGACGATCGTCGACGCCGACCTGATCGGTGGCGGCTTCGCTCAGTTCGGCTGGGAGATGTCGCTGATCCTGACGTTCACCTGCGGCACGCTGTTCATGATGTGGCTCGGTGAGCAGATCACCGAGAACGGCATCGGCAACGGCATCTCGCTGATCATCATGGCCGGCATCGTCGCCGACTACCCGACGCAGTACTCGCGACTGCACAAGGTTCTCGAGCCGAACGAGCGTTGGCAGATGCTGATCACGCTGATGATCTTGTTCCTGATCATCGTGCTCGGGATCGTCTACGTCACGAAGGGGCAGAGACGCATACCCGTCACCCATGCGAAGCATGTCAAGGGACGTCGCGTCTACGGTCCGCAGAAGTCCTACCTCCCGTTGCGCATCAACCAGGCCAACGTGATGCCGATCATCTTCGCGAACGCGTTGATGGTCGTGCCGCACGCCCTCGCTCAGGTGCCCGGACTCGGCTGGCTCGACACGACGTTCAGCTGGGGCAGCTTCTGGTGGGTCTTGACCGAGAGCGCCCTGATCTTCTTCTTCTCGTTCTTCTGGACGGCGCTGATCTTCCAGCCGAACGAGATCGCGAACAACTTGAAGGAGTACGGCGGCTTCGTCCCGGGACTCCGGCCGGGTAAGCGCACGGCCGAGGAACTGGAACGCATCATGGTGCGGATCACGCTCGTCGGAGCGGCGTTCCTCGCGGTGTTGTCGTTGCTGCCGCTGCTCGTCACGGCGCGCATCCCCGAGTTGCCGGCGAACCTCGCCGCGAACCTCGGGAGCACGTCGATCCTCATCACGGTGGGTGTCGCCCTCGACCTCGTCGACAAGGTGAACGCGCACGTCGTGATGCGTAACTACGACGGATTCATGGGTCCTGGTTCCGGTTCCGGTTCGTGGACGCGAGGGCGTCGCGGCTAGCGCCGGGAAAGTTCAGGTATTCGATGGCCGCAGATCGGGGTCGTAGACCCCCAAGTGTGGCGAAAGGCGATGCGATCCGAGTGCAGGCGACCGTGAAGGAAGCCCTTCCGAACGCCGTGTTCCGGGTCGCGTTGGAGAACGGTCACCTCGTGATCGCTCACGTTTCGGGCAAGATGCGGATGAACTTCATCCGCATCCTCCCGGGCGACAAGGTGACGGTCGAGTTGTCTCCCTACGACTTGACCAAAGGCAGGATCGTGTACCGCGAGTAGGCGGTACATGGAGGTATCGCGGTGAAGGTTCGCGCATCGGTGCGACGGATTTGTGAGAACTGCAAGATCGTGCGGCGCCGCGGCGTCGTGCGTGTGATCTGTTCCGACGGCCGCCACAAGCAGCGTCAGGGCAAGTAAGGATCGATAAGCATGCCTCGTCTCGTCGGTGTCGACATCCCCAACGACAAGCGCCTCGTGATCTCGCTGACGTACATCTACGGCGTCGGGAATCACACGGCCGCGCGCATCTGCCGTGAGCTGAACATCGACCCGAACATGCGGGCGAAGGACATCACGGAAGAAGAAGTCGCGCGCATCGCCGGATTCCTGGATCGCCAGGTTCCGACCGAAGGTGGTCTCCGTCGCAAGATCGCGATGGACATCCAGCGCTTGAAGGAGATCGGTTGCTACCGCGGCTCGCGTCACCGGCGCAGCCTGCCGGCGCGCGGCCAGCGGACCCGGACGAACGCACGTACGCGCAAGGGTCCGAAGAAGACGGTGGCCGGCAAGAAGAGCGTGAAGGCCAAGTGATCGACGTGAACACGTCGGGAACGGAACGATGAGCACGAACCCACAACAAGCCTCCGGCGGATCGACGGGCGGCGCGAAGAAGAAGAAGATCCGTAAGGTCGCCGCGCGCGGGATCGCGCACGTGCAGGCCACGTTCAACAACACGATCGTCACGATCACCGACATGACCGGTGAGACGATCGCGTGGGCCTCGGCCGGCGCCGTCGGATACAAGGGCTCGCGCAAGTCGACCCCGTTCGCCGCGCAGCGCGCCGCCGAAAAGGCCGGCGAGAACGCCGTCAAGGCGGGCATGCGCGAGGTCGAAGTCCGCGTCAAGGGCCCCGGCGCCGGTCGCGAGTCCGCGATCCGCGCGCTGCAGGCGTCCGGCCTCTCGGTCAAGGCGATCGAGGATCGGACCCCCTTGCCTCACAATGGTTGCCGTCCGCGCAAGCGTCGTCGCGTCTAAAGCGGGAGTGAATCTGGATG
>JAEUIB010000301.1 GCA_016795255.1 Planctomycetota bacterium | reverse complement strand
AGGCCGGTCGCTCCCCACATCCGCTGCGCCGGCACTTCCTTCACCAGCACGGCCTTCGCGAGGTACGTGGAGCAGACCTTCGTCACCGCGTCGCGGATCGCCGCGCGCTCGCCGTCCGAGAACAGATCGGCGGCCTCGTCGACGACCTGCGCGAGCACGTCGCAGCACGCGCCGGAGTCGATCAGGTTCGTCGCCGCGTTGCGCGAGTCGAGGCTGCCCGGGAAGAACACCGCCGAACCGGTGCTCGGATCCGTGCGCAACATCGACACGGTGCGCAGCGCGCGCCGACGAATCCTCTCGTCGTGCGCGTTCGTGCCGTCCGCGCGCCGCAGCGCCAGGTCGATCGCCGCGGCGTAGACGAGCTTGCCGGTGTGCTCGACGTGATGCCGCGGACAGACGCGTTCGCCGGCCGCACCTTCGATGCGCGCGAACCACCCGGACACCCCTCGCAGGAAATCGAGCACGGTCATGGGCGTACGAGATGCAACACGCGGATGCGCGCGAACGGGCGCAGCAGCGCTTCGAACGGCCGCAGCGCGGCGGCGAGGACCAGGAACGCCCGACCGAGCACGCGGACCGCGCCCTTCGCCGCGAGGATGCGCGGCCGCAACCGTTCGACGTCGGGCAACGGGAACAACGCGGTCTCCGCTCGGATCGTGAAGCCGGCCGCCCGCACGAGCGCGCGGACGGCGCCGGGCGACAGCGCCTCGTACGGCCCGATCAGGTTCGGGTCGGGCGTCGGTGCGTACTCGACCGAATCGCGTCCGAGCCGCCGGCGCAGCGCGTACGCCGGTGCGTGCCACGACCGCCGACTGGTGAACGCCAATGCGAACGGAGCTCCGACGCCGAGTTGCGCGAACACGTCCGCGAGCAACCGCGGCCGCAGCGCCGATGGCAGCGCCTCCAGGCGGAACAGGCACGTCGCGGCGTCGAACGGACCGTCGGCGAGATCGGGGAACGGCAGGATCCGCGGCATGACGACGAGCCCACCGGACTCGCGCGCGATCTGGACCTTCGCACCGCGCGGTGCGCAGCGCGCGAGGATCGCGTCGCGCGCGGCCGGCGGCCACGGCACGAACGCGACGCGACCGCCACATCGCCGACCGGCGAAGAAGTGGTTCTCGGCCGTGCTCTCGAGCACGCTGAACTGCGCGCTCGCGAACGCCTTCGCCAACGCCTCGGTGAACACACCGGTCCCCGGCAGCACGTCGAGCACGCGCTTGCCGTCGCCGGCCTCGCCATGCAGCGCGGTCGTCACCGCGCCGACGACCGCGGAGACGAACGTCGGGTCGGCCTTGTTGAAGCGCGTGCCGCTCTGCAGCTTCCGCTTCAGGTAGAGCCCGATCTGATCGAGCGTCCACGCGTCCGGATCGGGCGATCGCGGCAGTTGGCCGCCGCTGACGAAGCGGTCGACGTGCGTCACTTCCGACAACGGGCGGCGTTCGGGCGCCGGCGGCGGCTCGGGATCGGCCGCGTAGCCGAGGCAGACGAGCGCGAGGACGTCGTACTCCGCCGGGACGCCGAGCAGTTCGCGGACGCGATCGTGGTCGCCGATCGCGTTGACCCACAACGAGGCAAGGCCGAGGCTCGTCGCCTTCAGCAGCATCGTCATGATCGCCGCCGACGCGCTCTGGACGTTCGCGAGTCCTTCCTTCGCCAGCTCGCGGTCGTAGACGACGAACACGTTCACCGGCGCGACGAGGACCGACTTGGTCTGCTCGGAGAGGCGTCGCTTCAGATCCGCGTCCTCGACCAGCACGAAGTCCCACGTCTGCAGATTGCACGACGACGGCGCGAACCGCGCGGCGTCGAGCACCTGCATGACGAGCTCGCGCGGCACGTCGCGCGAGCGATCGAAGCGACGCACGCTGCGACGTCGCAGGATGGCGTCGCCGACGTCCATGCCGACTTCGCTCGGCGTCGTTGGGGTCGGATCGGACTCGATGGCTGCCTCCGGCGCGAATCCTACCGTCGAGCCTTCGCCGCGAGCACGCCGCCCATGTCGGCGACGAGACGGTCCATCAGCCGGTCGAGATCGTGGTCGCGGACGACCAGATCCCGCAGTTCCCGGCCGAGGGCGTCACGCTCCTCCTGCGGCGCGGTGAGGTGCGTCGACAGCAGCGCCGCGAGTCCATCGACCGCTCCGACGCCGAACATGAGCCGCGGCGCGAGCGGACCGAACACCTCGTGGAACGACTCGTTGCAAGTCAGCGCGATGCGCGCGCAACTCATCGCTTCGAGCACGGTCTTGTCGACGCTGCCGGTCAGCGACGGCGTGACGAAACACGTGGCCGAGTGGAACACATCGCGGACGCGCTCGTGCGGCACGTTGCCGAGTGCGGTGACCTGATCCCGCAAGCCCAACGCGTCGATGCGCGCGAGCACGCGTTCGCGATACGCGTCGTGCGACGCCAGCAGCGTGTCGCCGGCAAGCACGACCCTCGGCCGCAGACCTTTGCCGGCCAGCACGCCGAGCGCTTCGACCAACGTCAGCGGGTCCTTCACCGGAGCGATGCGACCGACGACCGCGACGTCGAACTCCGGCTTCGCCCCGGCGCGCGGCGGCACGAACCACGTCGTGTCGATGCCGTGACCGGTGACGACCTTCTTCGTGCTCGGCAAGCGGAACGAACTCGCGGACGCCGTGTACGCGCGCGCGATGCACGGTTCGGCGAGGCGCAGGCTCCAGTCCACGCCCTTGTGCGTGTACCACAGGAAGATCGGGATCCCGCGCGGCCGCGCGAACGGCGCCGCGAACGCCGCGTAGCGCGGCACCATGTGCGCGAACACCGCGTCGACCTCGCGCCGCGAACACGCGCCGCCGACGATCCGCGCGAACGCGCGCAGCTTCGCGAGACCGTGACCGCCGAGCTCTCGATGCAGCGGCCGCACGTCGACGTTGGCGGGCAGTTGGACGCGCCCCGCCGCGACCGGCACGACGATCACGCGCTCGACGCGCTTCGCGAGCCGAGCGATCCACTCATGGGCGAAGCCGAGCACGGGGTGGTCGAGATCGAGCGCCTGCGTGCAGAACAGCAGTCTCATGCGCGCGCCTTCGCCGCCAACTCGATCAGCCGGGTCGCGTAGTTCGCGATCATCGCCTTGCGCTCGAACGGCAGCACCGCGGCGCGCCCGCGCTCGGCCATCGCGCGCGCATCGCTCTCGTGATCGAGGACCCATGCGATGTGAGTCGCGAGCTCGTCGACGTCCCACGAGAACAGTCGTCCCTCGACGCCGACGTGGACGAGTTCGGTCATGATGCCGACCGGCGTCGAGATCACCGGGATCGCGCACGCCATTGCCTCGCACGTCACGCGCGGTCCGCCTTCGCTGGTCGACGAACACACGAGCATCCGCGCGCCGCGATACGCGTCGGCGAGGTCGTTCGCGGTCGGCAGGAACGCGCCGTGCTCGAGCCGATCGCGGAGCCCGAGTCGC
The DNA here is from genome assembly GCA_016795255.1 of Planctomycetota bacterium. GTDB lineage: Bacteria > Planctomycetota > B15-G4 > B15-G4 > JADJEK01 > JADJEK01. The sequence continues at coordinate 3,024 of JAEUIB010000301.1, read as the reverse complement.
GTCGCCTGCTCGAACAGCTCGGCCTTCAACGGGCCCTCGCCGACGAGCTTGATGCGGACGTCGCGCCCCGCGCGCTTCAGGCGCCCCACCGCGTCGAGCACGAGGTCGAACCGCTTGTTCTTCACGAGCCGACCGACGAGCAGGACGTCGCAATCCTTCGCACGCGCCGGCGTCGGCGTGAACACGTCGACGTCGAGGTACAGCGACGGGATCACGCGGATCTTCGCGTCGGGGACGCCGAAGCTCCGCAGCAGCGTCGGCATCTCGACGCGATTCACGACGCGGATCGCGACGGCGTGCTTGGCCGCGAAGCGCGCGTAGATGCGGTTCAGCGGCACTTCGAGCCGCTCGCGCAGATCGGCGGGGCGCGGGAACCCCGGGACGTGGTGGATCTCCGACACGTACGGAACACCGAACTCCCGGTGCAACCGGTACGCGGCGATGCCGTTGTAGAACAGTCCATAGTCGTGACTCGTGATCAGCAAGTACGGCCGCTCGCGCAACAGGGCGCGCGCGGTCGTGAGGATGTGTCCGAGTTGCCGCAATCGGCCCCGCGGATTCGGGTGCAGGTGGACGTTGCCGAACAACGACCGCGTCGTGATCGCCCCACCGGGCGGCGGCGAGATCACGTCGATGCGCGTGAAGTGGCGCGCCATCTCTTCGAGCACGGGGAAGAACACGCCCTGACGACCGGTCGCGAGGACCGTGTCGCCGGACAGCATCAGGAGGTTCTTCGGCGCGGCCTCGGGATTCATGGCACTCGTGCTGACGGTGGGCCGAACCGTATCGCGCGCCCGCTCAAGTGCAACTCGGGTTTGGGAACTTGGGCCCGAAACGCGACGCCGCCCGACCCCACGAGGTGGGATCGGGCGGCGGGGATCAGGAATGGTCCAGGATCTCGTCCTTCAGTCGCGGTGCTTCTTGTGGCACTGCGAGCACGAGTCCTTCAGCGCCTTGAACGCGGCTTCGGAGGCGACCGGATCGCCGGCGCGGATCGTCGCTTCGAGTTTCGCGGCCGCGGCGCGCGAGGCCTCGGCCATCGCGATGAACTCCGGACCGAGCGCCTGCGAGTCGGGCATCTCGGCGAAGTTGCGCAGCAGGTTCTCGAGCATGCCGACCTCGTGGGCCGGATCGATGTCCGGATGCTCCGCGCTCGGCTTGTAGCCGAGCTTCTTGACGAACTGGATCGAGTCCCAGCGATCGTCGATGTGGGTCATCGAATCGCGCATGCCGCTCGGGATGACGGCTTCGGGCAGGTCGCCGACCTTGGCGAGTTCGGAGTCGGTCGGCGGCACGAACGCCTTCACGTCGCGGAACAGGCCGTCGTACTTGCAGCCGCTCGCTTCGAGGTCCTTGACGGCCGTCTCGGTCGGGATGCCCTCGAGCGCGATGCGCGCCATCGCCACCGCCGCCGGGCCGCGATGCAGGCCGTGGTGGCAGTGGACGTAGATCGGGCCGTCCGCGTCCTTGACCGCCTTGACGATCGCCACGGCTTCGTCACGCGTTACGCCGTCGTAACCGATCGGGACGTGGATGTAGCTCAACCCGTAACGGTTCGCAGTCTCGACGTCCGGCACGGCACCGTCGACGGTCAGCACGTGCTTGTACCCGTTGCGCGCCAGGGCCTCGAAATCCGCAGCGCCGGTCGGTCCGCCGCCCTGGCCGATGTGCTTCGACCAGCGGCGGTATGCCTCGATCTTCGGCTCGGCAGCCGTCTGCGCGTTCGCGGAGACCGCCCCGTCGGCACTCCCGTTGGAGTCGGAAGAGCAGCCTGCGAAGGAAGTTGCGATCAGGAGAGCGAGCGGCGTCAGCGTTGGGCGGATCGACATGGGTTCGGACCCTTGGAGAGAGTGGCCGGTGTGCTGCGGACTCGGCGATGCCGACCGAGCCGCGACGGGTCACGTCGAGCAACCGGCGGGCCGAAGCCTGGAGCCTCGCGGCCGCGGCGTCAAGCTCCCGGTCGGGTGCCTTCCAGCAATCGGCGATACAGCGCCAGGTGTTCCGCGACCACGCGTTCGATCGACGCACGCTCGACGACGCGTTCCCGGCCTCGCCGCGCACAGGCCGCGCGCAACCCGGGGTCGTCGAGTGCCGCGGCGATGCGTCGCGCGAGTCCCGCCGCGTCGCCCGGCTCGACGAGGAACCCGTCGACGCCGTCGGTCACGAGGTCCGGCACGCCGCCGACCGCGGTCGCGAGGACCGCGACCTCGGCCGCCATCGCCTCGAGCAGCGCCAGCGGCTGGCCTTCGTTCCGCGACGGCAGCACCACGAGGTCCGCCGCCGGCAGGACGTCCTCCATCGCGTCGACGAAGCCGACGCAACGGACGCGAGCGCGCGAGCGCAGACGCGATGCGGCAGCTTCGAGTTCGGCACGCAGCGACCCGTCGCCGAGCAGCACGACGTCGATCGAGCGGTCGGCGAGGGCCGAGTGCTCGAGCGCGCGCAGCAGCAGGTCATGGCCCTTGATCGCGGCGAGCCGCGCCGGAACGACGACGCACGGCTCGGACGAACGCGGCTCGAGACCGAGCGCGACGCGAGCGTCGGCCTTCGACTTCGGGCCGAGGAACGGCGCGAGGTCGATGCCGTTCTCGATCACCGTCACGCGCTCCCGCGGCGCGATGCGGAACACGTCGACGAGGTCGTCCGCGACGCGCGGTCCGACCGCGACGATCGCGTCGCACGTGCGCGCGAGACGGCGCTCGAGCGCGGCCAGCACCGCGACCACCGGACGCGCGAAGTAGCCGCGCAACACGTGACCGTGGAACGTGTGGACGACCCGCGGCCGTGGCGCCAAGCCTGCCGCCGCGCAGCGACCGAGCAACCCGGCCTTCGCCGCATGCGTGTGGACGATGTCCGGCGCGAACTCGCGCAACGCGTCGCGCAGGCGCGTGATCCCGCGCAGGTCGAGCGGATTCGCGCCACGCCGCAATTCCGGGATCCGCACGACGTCGACGTCGTCGACGCCGTCCAGCCGATCGCCCTCGCGCGGACTCGACGGCCCGACGAACAAGCGCGTCGTCACGC
>JAEUIB010000231.1 GCA_016795255.1 Planctomycetota bacterium | reverse complement strand
ATCCTGTTCGCTCGACGGGCTCTACGTGCTGACGGGTTCCCAGCACGCCGATCAGCACACGACGATCGACCACGCGGCGCCCCACTGCTCGAGCACCGAGCTGTACCGCGGCATCGTCGACGGCAAGTCGCGCGGCGTGTTCTACGGGCGCATCATCGTGCGGCACGGCGCGCTCAAGACGACCGCCGAGCAGGAGAACAACAACCTCGTGCTGTCGAACGAAGCGCTGGTGGATTCGACGCCGCAGCTCGAGATCTTCGCCGACGACGTCCAGTGCCGGCACGGCTCGACGATCGGCCAACTCGACGAGGCCCAGACGTACTACCTGCGATCGCGCGGCATCGGCGCCGACGACGCGCGTCGCTACCTGACGTTCGCGTTCGCGAACGAGGTCCTCGAGAAGATCCGCCCGGCCGCGCTGCGGGAGCGCCTCGCGCGCGACATCGCGGGCGCCGAAGGAACCCTGTCATGAGCGCGACGACCGCGACCCCCGCCAAGCGACTCGACGTCGACGCCATCCGCGCCGAGTTCCCGATCCTGCATCAGCAGGTCCACGGCAAGCCGCTCGTCTACCTCGACAACGCGGCGACGAAGCAGAAGCCGCGCTCGGTCATCGAGTCGCAATCGCACTACTACGAGCGCGACAACGCGAACATCCATCGCGGCGTGCACCTGCTGTCGTGTCGCGCGACCGACGCGTACGAGGCCGCGCGCGCCCGCGTCCGCAAGTTCCTGAACGCGGCCGAGGACGCCGAGATCCTGTTCACGCGCGGCACGACGGAAGGCATCAACCGCGTCGCGCGCTCGTACGGCGAGCTGCTCTCCGCGGGTGACGAGATCCTGATCTCGCACATGGAGCACCACTCGAACATCGTGCCGTGGCAGATGCTCGCCAAGCGCAAGGGCACCGTGCTGAAGGTCGCGCCGATCGACGACGCGGGCCAGCTCGACGTCGCCGCGTTCGAGCGACTGCTGTCCCCGAAGACGAAGCTCGTGTCGATCGTCCACCAGTCGAACTCGCTCGGCACGATCAACCCGATCGCCGAACTCATCGCGAAGGCGCACGCGGTCGGCGCGGTCGTGCTCGTCGACGCCGCGCAGTCGTGTTCGCACTTGAAGGTCGACGTGCGCGCGCTCGACGCGGACTTCGTCGTGCTGTCGAGCCACAAGATCTACGGCCCGACCGGCGTCGGCGTGCTGTACGGCAAGCGCGCACTGCTCGACCGCATGCCGCCCGACGAAGGCGGCGGCGACATGATCCTGTCGGTCACGTTCGAGAAGACGATCTACAACAAGCTGCCGCACAAGTTCGAAGCCGGCACGCCGAACATCGCGGGCGTGATCGGGCTCGGCGCCGCGATCGACTGGGTCGAATCGAAGGGCCTCGACGCGATCGCCGCGCACGAGGACGACGTGCTGCGCTACGGCACGCAGAAGCTGACCGAGATCCCGGGACTGCGCATCATCGGCACCGCCGCGCACAAGGCGTCGGTGCTGTCGTTCACGCTCGGCGACATCCATCCGCACGACGTCGGCACGGTGCTGGACATGGAAGGCGTCGCGATCCGCACTGGGCACCACTGCACGCAACCGGTCATGGATCGCTTCGGCGTGCCGGCCACGGCGCGCGCGTCGCTCGCGGTCTACAACACGCGTGCGGACGTCGACGCACTGTGCGTGGCGCTGCACAAGGCGATCGAGGTGCTCGGCTGATGTCGGACCTACGCGACCTCTATCAGGACCTGATCCTCGACCACGGCAAGAAGCCGCGCAACTTCCGCAAGGACGACGCGTGCACGCACCACGCCGAGGGCTTCAACCCGCTGTGCGGCGATCAGATCGCGTTGTTCCTGCGCGTCTCGCAGGACGGCAAGGTCGAAGACGCGTGCTTCCAAGGCAAGGGCTGCGCGATCTCGACCGCGTCGGCGTCGATGATGACCGGCGCCGTGAAGGGCATGAAGGTCGAGGACGCGCGCCGCCTGTTCGTGCGCTTCCGCGACCTCATCACCGGCGTCGATCCGTCGACGTCCGATGCCGAGCTCGGCAAGCTCGCCGTGTTCGACGGCATCC
>JAEUIB010000174.1 GCA_016795255.1 Planctomycetota bacterium | reverse complement strand
ATCGGGGTCGCGCCGGAGTGCTCGTGCGGGCATCGACCCGCATCGGTGCAATTCCCTTGCTGTCGCCGCGGACAGGGCGCGCGGACTTCGGCCTCGTCGTCGAGCCACGATTCAGTTGGGCATCCGCCGGGGAGATGCTCGCGGGGACGGGCTTTCGCGTCGTCCCCGATCTGCTTCCGCTTCCCGATCTCCCGCAGTCGGAGCGGCGCGTGCCGCCCTGGGTGTTGTCGGCCGTCGTGCTGCGCAGGATCGAGTCGCTGCTCGAGAGCATGTCCCGCCGTTTCGTCGTGGCGACCGCGGACCTGTCGGCCCCGCGCGGACAAGTGCATTGGGCTCGGTACGCGACGACTCGCTTCGCTCGCGGGCACGCGTTGTCCGTGCCGTGCAGCTTTCCCGATCTACGCGACGATGAGGAGCTGCGCTCCGCGATCCACTGGACGGTACGACGCCATCGCGAGTCGCTGCTGACGCAGACGGCGGCCGGAATCGTCGTCCGCGAGTTGTTGACGCTGTGTGAACGGCTGATCGCTCGAGTCGCCGGAACCTCGCCCCGTGTGCCCGTCGGAACATCGCGCCAAGCGTGGCGTCGGCGGTCCTTGCCGACTCGAGTGTTCCGTGAGGGACTGCAAGCGATCGATTGGACGGTCGACGAGCGCGGACTCGCAGGGCTCTCGGATCTCCATGGACTCGCATGGCGCATGGACATGGAGCAGTTCTTCGAAGCGTGGGTCGAATCGGTCGCGGAGCATGCCGCTCGTCGCAGCGGCGCGCGCCTTCGTGTCGGACGCACGGAGTCGACCCGCGTCGCTCTCGACTGGAAACCACCGCATGCTGGGTCGCAACGATCGCTCTTGCCGGACGCCGTGCTCGATCGTGGCGATGTCGTCGTCGTGATCGATGCGAAGTACAAGCGCCACGCAGCTCAGATCGAACGCCTGGGTTGGAACAACGTGGATCCGGACGTGCGCGAGCTCCATCGCGCCGACGTCTTGCAAGCTCTCGCGTACTCGACGCTGTTCGACGCTCCACGCATCGTCGCTTGTCTTGCGTACCCGGCGGACATCGGTACGTGGCAGCGCCTTCGCGATGCCGGCCGCATCGTGTCGCGAGCCAGCGTTCGCAGTGGTCCGAGAGTCATCGAGCTCGCGCTCGTGGCCGTACCGCTGTCCGGGCAACGTGAGCTCGCAGGCCGTGCATTCGAGGAACTGATCGGCTCTCCGCGCGTTGGTTGATCCGACGTCGGGCGAATCGACCGAACCAAAGTTCGTGACCCGCCAACCCGAAGACCGGCGGAGCGAGCTCGAGGAACGCTCCGATCGAGCCAACTCCCGCCTCGACCCGAGGACCATCTCGGTTCGAGACCCGCCGTCTCGAATCCGGGCACTCGCGGCCGCTTCGAGGCCTTTCCTCGCCACCGATTCGCCGAACTCGCAAACAGGCTTCGTCTTCTTCGAACCTCCGCGGTGCTCGTGCTGTCCAAGGCGCGAGCGCAACGGAATGGGCCGTGCTGTTTCCGCGCATGCCCCGGTGAGCGCGTTTCGGCGGACTGGAGTCGGTGATGGACCTTCGAGCGACGATGCGAGCGACGGTGCGCGCAACTCGCGCCGCAACGGTTGTGAGTCGGTGCACGCTGGCTGCTCACGCCGGTGACGTCGCCGTCGTCGCGCGCGGGCCGTCGCCGTACGCACTGCAATTGGAATCGGTGGTCGCGGGCAGCTCCTCGCCTGCGTCGCCGGTCGCCGCGCTGCCGGGTCCGATCGCGCTGATCGACATCGGCTTGTCGAACTGGCTCCCGCAGCGACGGCTCGACGACGAAGTTCCGCGACTCGTCGAGCTCGGCATGGACGCGCTCCACGGCATCCTGCTGCCCGGGGAAGTCGGCGGACTGATCCTGCACTACAGCCGCATGGACTCGACGATCTACGGCTTCGTGCGCATCAAGCCCGACGGCGCGGTGCAGATCATCCTCGAACGACCCGGCGTGAGTTGGGACGGCAAGGTCAACCCGTTCGATCCGGTCATCGCCGTCGATCCCGAAGGCGAGATGATCGCGATCAGCGGAGCACCGGCGTGGTTGCCCCAAGGCCAACCGGCGCATCTCTGGGTCGTCGCGACCCTCGGCGGAACCTCGGTGGCCCACGACGTCATCCCGTCATCGTTCGGCCCGCCGATCCCGGGAACGAGCGTGCACGTGGACGACGACGTCCTCGTCGCTCTCCGCGGGACGTCGGTGTTGGTCGCGGACGTCGAGGACGCGGAGCCCGCCGATGTCGTGCCGCTCGACGCGAGTCCGCCGATCGCGCTGAACCTCGTGCTGCCCGAGATCGCGTTGTCAGGCGACGGCTCCAAGGCCGTCGTCGTCGCTGGCTCGGACTACTACAACCTCCACCTCTATGCGATCGACGTCTCCGCGTTGACGTCGACGCGCATCACGAACACGCCGTCGCGCATCCTCGGCACGGGCACGGCGCTCGGATCGGATCAAGCGCCGTTCCTCGCGCTCGACGAGATCGGGTCGAGCGTCGCGTTCCAGTCGATGGAGCTCTACGACGCCGAGCTCTACGTCCAAGACCTCGCGCCGGGCTCGGTGCCGAAGCACATCACGAACGACGCGGTGTTCGATCCGTACATCGACACCGTCAGCGGCGTGTTCCCCACGGCTTCGCGCTTCGCGTACTTCGGCTGGGGTGGAGCGACGAGCGCCGCCGACCTCTACGTGACGGACCTGGGTACGGTGCCGTCAGCGCCCCAATCGATGAACATCACGAGCACGTCGGGAACGCCGCTGCCGCCGTTCGCGGACCTCGGGCTGATCGACGTCGCGGCGTACTCGATGCTCGAATCGAACATGCTGATCGCCGACGATCGCACGACCCAAGGCGGCGGGTACCAGTACTGGGCGGTCCAAGACCTGCAGAACGCGCAGATGATCGTGCCCGGACTCGTCAGCCCGCCGCAGTTCAGCTCGGCGCGTGAAGACGGGCCGGCGATGGTGGGGTTGTTCCGTCTGCCGACGCTGAACGCGCTGGCTCGCGTCTCGACCGACCCGTTCGTCGCGATTCCCACGCCGCTGCTGGTCGTCCCCGCGCCGATCGAGTTCGACCACTTGGCGGTCGATCGATCCGGCAACCGCGTGGCGTTCGCCGCGCGGCTCGCGCCCGGCGTGGAATACGTGGCCATGATGACGCTGCCCGCCGGAACGCTTCGCCTGCCGCCGAACGGACCGTTCGGCAAGGTCCACGAGGTCCGCTTCACGGACGCGGGGACGTTGCTGTTCACGACCTCCAGCGGAGCCGGTGACCGCACGTCGCACGCGTTCGATCCCGTGACCGGACTGGTCTCGTCGACTCCGCCGGCGCTCTACTCGATGTGGCTCCGGTGATCGCCCGAATCGATCGTCGGTGAGACCCTGGTCACGAATCGCAGGATCGACCGTCCGACTTCCTCACATTTCCCCCCATCCGACGTACCGTGGACGCCGGATTCGACAGGGGGGTCGTCCCATGGTCATCGTTCGAGCGTCCGTCTCCCAGGCGGAGATCCAAGCCGTCGTCGCGTTGCTGCGTTCGAAGGGCATCGACTGCGTGGCCGACGAGATCCACGGCGGCGGGGAGCTGCGCACGTATCGCGCGCGCGTGAGGCCCGAGGATCGCTCGCGCGCCGACGCGTTGCTCAGTGCGGAGTCGGCTCGGATCGCGGAGCTCTGATCAGCGCGGAGCTTCGGCGAGGTGCTCGATGTGGTCGAGCACGCGCACGTGGATGCGGTCGATCAAGTCGTCGGCCCACAGCTTGAAATACGCCTGCGGCCACAGGTCCATCGCGTACCACGTCCGGCCTTCGAGGCGCGTACGACCATCCGGCAGCGCGACGAGCCGGAACTCGCCGCGCCGGCAGTGCAGCGTCTCTTCGAGGTGGGGCGGAGTGATCGCGCCCCACGGACTCAATTCGCGCATCGGGTGGGGCTGCTCGACGACGTCGAACGCGAGGCGATGCGGCGGTTCCCACGCCGTGATCGGTTCGACGAACGGACCGGTCGAGAACTCGCAGTAGCGCACGGCGCCGACGCCGCTGCCTTCGAGTCGCGCGCGCACGGGATGCGCGACACCGAGCTTGAAGAACAGATCGGTCGCCGGTGGCAACTCGGAGAAGCCGATCACGTGCGGCCAGACGCGCTCGGGCGGCGCGTCGATGGTCGTGACCGACAGCACTTCGTGCTCGGGCGATTCGCCGCGGACGTCGAACATCACGAGCAACGGGACCATCAGCGCGGACAGCGTGGTCGTGCGTCGCGGGCGAGCTTCGACAGGAGCTGCCGCGCCGCCGAGCAGCACTCCGACCCAGACCAGAGGCAGCGCGATCGGGATCAGCACGATCAGGCAGACGGCGCCTTCCAGCGCGAGCGTCAGCAGCGACGCCGCGGTCGCGAAGACGATCTGCGAAGCCAACGCGAAGGACTGGCGCGCGGAATCGCCTCGCAGCCCTCGGTCGAGGTAACCGCCGACGAAGCCCATGACGACCGGCGTCACGATGAACAGACTCTGGCTGTAGTGCCGGAAGACGTAGACCGACATCAGCAGACCGATGAAGAACACGAAGAACGGCACGACGATCGCCGCGAAATACGCGAGCTTCGTCCGCTCGGCCACCGCGGGATCGATCTCACGGCGGGTTGCCGAGCGGAACTTCGAGACCTTCTCGGTCGGCCACAAAGAGAGCACCGCGATCGCAACCAGGTTCAGCAGCGGCAGCAGCAGCAGAATCGCGCACAACGCGGGGAGTCCGGCGTCGAGTGCTCGCCGCATCGACATGGCGACCGCGATCCACAGGAACGGGATCGCGACGGCCATCAATCCGAACAACGGAGGAGCGGCGCCGCTCATCAACTGGATTCGCTCGTCGAGCATCGGATTCAGGAACGCCGACAACGTCAGCGACTTGCCGGAGGTCGCATGGATCAGTGCGTACTCGATCGCGAACTTCAGCGCACCGAGCACGAGCCCCGTCGCGACGTAGCGCCGGCGACCGACGCGACCCGTCAGCGCGAACAGTTCGATGAACCAGCCACGAGAACGGGCCTGCTCGACGTCCATTCCGGATCCCCCACGGACGAGCGAAGTGCGAGCGTTGTAGCTCCGGCACGACGGTCGACCGTGTGGCAGTTCGTCACGGACTCGGCGCGCGCTGCGTCGCAGCGATCTCGAGTTCAGGTCACTCGACGCGCTCGAACAGGATCTCGCGTTCGCTCTGCGCCGCGAGGCCGATGTCCTCCACGACGCCGTCGTCGACGTAGAACTGGCCGGCGAATCGGCGGATCGGGCCGACGCGCGCTTCGAAGGTGTCGACGCCGGTCGTGTGCAGTTCGCAGTCGAAGTCGCCGAGGCGCACACGCAACTCTCCATCCTCGAGCGCGACCTCGACATCTCCCCAGACCTCGTCGGTGTACCGACCGACGTAGTGCTCGACCGCGAGCGACAGCGCGCCGTCGTGACGTGCCGGGTTCGTCGCCGGGCCGCTGACGTCCGGCCAATCCGCGTCGCGCGCGGTGCCGCGGACACGCTCCATCAGCGTCGGGCCGGGATCGAGGCCGAGCAGTAGATCCAACGCATCCGACAGTGCGAGCGCCATGCAGCTCGTCGAGTCGCGGTTCAACAACACCGCGACGCCGACGCGCTTCTCCGGGATGAACAGGAAGAAGCACGCGGCGCCGGTGTAACCCCCGCCGTGCCCGAACGCCGGCAGATTGCGATACGTGCAGGTCTGCCAGCCGAGTGCGAAGCCGTCGGTCGAGAACCACGGCAGGATCGTGTCGCGCTCGACGGTGGATCGTCGCGTCCGCAGATCGGCGAGCCCCTCCTGCGACAGCACGACCTTGCCGTTGACGCGACCGTCACCGAGTTGGAACGACAGCCAGCGCGCGGCGTCGTTCGGCGTCGTGCCGAGTCCTCCGGCCGCGTGCATCGTGCGATCGGACTTGTGCGGCACCGCGATCGCGCCCGTCGCGATGCCGGCATGCGGCTCGGCCGAGTCGTCGTCTCCCCACAGCACCGACGCGTAGCCCGTCGATCGCGTCATGCCGAGCGGCTCGAACACGCGCTTCGCGACGACGTCCTGCCAGCGCGCGCCGTCGACCGCTTCGAGTACGCGCCCAGCGAGCGTGAAGTGGATGTTCGAGTAGGTCGTGACTCCGCTCGGGCGCACGTCGGTGAGCAGCCGGAAGTACACGTCGTCGTCGATCTGCCCGGTGTACGCGTCGCGGAACACGATCGGGACGGACTCGAGTCCGGAACGGTGCGCGAGCAGGTCCTCGATCGTCGGCGATCGCGCGACGTCGTGGCCCGTCAGCGAGAACTTCGGCAACCACTTCGCGACCGGGTCGTTCAACGCGAGCTCGCGCTGCTCCTCGAGGACCTTCGCCGCGGTCGCGACGAACGTCTTCGTGACCGACGCGATGTAGAAGCGCGTGTCGCCACCGACCGGCGCTCCATCGCGAACACGTCGCACGCCGAGGCACTCGACGAACGCGACGGAGCCGTCCTTGACGCCGACGACGGCCATGCCGGGGACGTGGACGAGCTCCATCGCCTCGACCCACCGAGCGCGCGCGGCATCGAGCGCGGACTTCGCGACGGGCGGATCCGCGAACAGCGCGGCGGCAATGACGATCGTTGCGAGGGCGAGCATGGCGTTCTCCGAAGCGGCGAGGCTCGACGGTAGGAGCCGTCGCCCCGTCGTCTTGAACGTCAGCAACCGATCGGATCGCCACGAGGGGGGTGAAAAAGGGGACAGACCCCATTGGCGCTCGCAGGGGGCAAGGGGACAGACCCCTCTTGCGCGGCCCGCCTTTGACCGCGTTCGCGCCGTGAGAAGGGGTCTGTCCCCATCTCAAAATGGGGTCTGTCCCCTTTTCACTTCTCATGGAAGTCCCCTCATCTGCTCCCTCATCTGCTCTGTCCCCATCTCACCCGTGGTCGTCGGCGATCGCGGCCAAGTACGCGGCGGGCGTCGTGCCGAATGCGGCACGGAACGCGCGCGTGAAGTGCGGTTGATCGGCGAAGCCCGCGGCGCAGGCGGCGTCGACCCAGCGCGCTCCGGCGCCGGCTGCGGCGATCGCGCGCTCGATCCGGATGCGTCGGGCGTACGCCATCGGCGCGATCCCGAACCGCCGCGTGAACGCGCGTGCGAGCGCCACCGGATGCATGCCAAGGTCCAATGCGATCTGCCGCGTCGTGAGCTCGGGCTCCCGTTCGATGTACCGCGCGATCGAGTCGAGCCACGACGGTGTGACCATCGCATCGGAGGCTCTCGCGAGATCCGCGAGGACTCGGCGAAGGTCCAGCGCGGCGCGAGCGGTCCGCGTTCCTTCGAAGACGGACGCGCGCCAAGCGACCCACGCGCGCGTGACGGCATCGGAACGAACGACGCGATACGAGTGCGTGATCGCAGCAAGCTCTCCGCGCACACGCCGCGAAACACCATCGGCGCGGACGGCGAGGACGCGCGTCGTGGCGTCGAGATAGAGATCCGCGTGCGGCGTCCCGCGTGGCTTGATCAGCACCGATCCCGGTCCGAGCCGTCGCTCGTGTCCTCCAACGCGTTCCAGCACGTGGCCCGACACGACGAAGGCGACGGAATCGTGCGCGTGGACGTGCTCGTCCTGACTCGAGTGCGCGTCGTACCGCGACTCGACGACGTGCAGGGATCCGAAGCCCGCATCGAGGGTCTGACGTTCCATGCCGAAGCTCCGGGACCGACCCGCGGTGAACTCCGGAGGCGTGCGACGAGTTCCCGCGAGTTCGGGGCGGAGCTTGGCGGGGCGGGGCCGGAGATGCGGAGCGAACGCACCCTGCAGCCGCGCTGACGCATCACACCTTCGGCTGGAACAGCGGCTTCCACGCCGGGTAGTGCACGCCGCGCATGCGGTGCCACAGCGCGGCGAACACGACGACCAGTGCCGCGCCGAGTTCGAGGTGCAGCATCGACATCGGCGTTCGGATGACTCCGAGCGCCACGACCAACGTCGTCGCGCCGGCCGGCGGGTGGTGACAGCGCAGCTTCAACATCAGGCCCGTCGTCAGCGCGAGAGCCAGCGCGGACGCGAACACGTGCGACGTGCACATCGAGCCGGCGAGGGCCGCACCCATCTCCCAGGCGCCGAACAGGTACGCGGCGACGAAGCCGCACACCAGCCCGATCGCGTGGCCGAAGAGCACGTTGCGCGGACTCGATGCCGGCGCGGTCGGCGCGGACGCGCACAAGAACGCCGTCGCTCCGATCGGCGGCGCGATCATCGGCGCCGCGCCGAGCAACGCGATCGACCCGACGAACATCAACGCCAAGCACGCGCCGAGCAGCCCGGCGAGCGTGAGTCGTGTCTTCAGCATCGGCTCAGGCCCCGCGCACTTCGAGGAAGCGCTCGTGCAGCGACTTCATCGCGGTGAACAGGAACTTCTGCTCCTCCTCGTCGAGGTTGCCCTTCGTCTTCTCGTGGACGACGACGAGCAACTGCAGCAATCGCAGCGCGCGCGGCAGATCGACGAGGACTTCACCCGACGCCGGATGCGGGACTTCACCGAGGCATGCGGCCGCGGCTTGCGCGAGCTCCGACACCAAGGTCTTGAACGTCGG
>JAEUIB010000128.1 GCA_016795255.1 Planctomycetota bacterium | reverse complement strand
CGAACTCCCGGCGCTCGACGCGACGATCGACGGCACGCACGCGGATCGCGAGGACGCGTGCATCGGCAGTTGGAGCGACGTCGACACGTCGTTCGCGTTCGAGCTCCGCGTCGCGGCCGCGGGCACGTACGACGTGGAATTGCGCTACTCGGCGCCGGCCAGCGAGGCCGGAGCTCGGATCGTCGTCGAGTGCGGGGACACCGCGCACGAACTCGTGACGCAAGCGACGCCGAGCTGGACGGAGTTCGTGACGGTCCAAGTCGGCGCGATCGAGTTCTCCGAAGCGGGCGAGGCGACGCTGCGCGTGCGAGCGACGACGCGACCGTCGACCTACATCGCGAACCTCGAGAGCGTCCGCATCACGGCGCGCTGATCCCGTACGGCGCGTTCGAGGCCCGCGCGGGTCGAGCCACCTTCCTTCGATTGCGCGTCGCTTCTCGCGCGCGGATCGGGTTATCCTGCGCCGCGCCCGGGGCACATACGGCGACCACGGGCATCCGCTGCGTGCGCATCGGGTCTGTGCGCCTCGCGCGGTCGCATCTCTTCGCCGCAACGCTGCATGACGCGAAACTCCCGGACCTTCGCGTTCCTGCCGGTCGTGAGCGTGTTGCTCGCATCGGCGTTCGCATCCGACCGCAAGGACGGCGTGCTGCCGGCCCCGCGGCTCGTCGCTCCGGTACCCGGAGCGGAGCGCCCGCGCGACGAGGCGCCATCAGCGCCGATCGCGCGAGGCGAGCTCGTGCGCTACGGCCGCGACGTGCGGCCGATCCTGTCCGACAAGTGTTTCCAGTGCCACGGCCAGGACGCGAGCAAGCGCGCCGCGGGACTGCGACTCGATCGCGAGGACGACGCGACGGCGGCGCGCGAACACGGCGCCGCGATCGTGCCGGGCTCGCCCGAGTCGAGCCTCGTGTGGCAGCGGCTGACGACAGCCGACGTCGATCGGCGCATGCCGCCGGCCGAAGCGAACAAGCCGGCGCTGACGACGCGGGAACTCGACGTGCTCGAGCGCTGGATCGCGCAAGGCGCGATCTACGAACCGCATTGGGCGTTCGCGCCGCCGACGAAGGAAGAGCCGCCGGTCGTCGTCGACGCGGCGTGGCCGATCACGCCGATCGACGTGTTCGTGCTCGCCCGGCTCGAAGCCGAAGCGGTGGCGCCGAGTCCCGACGCCGACCGAGCGACGCTCGCGCGCCGCGCGTTCCTCGACGTCACCGGGCTGCCGCCGACGCCGGCCGAGCTCGACGCGTTCCTCGCCGACGAGCGGCCTGACGCGTACGAGCGCCTCGTCGAGCGACTGCTGCACGACGAACCCTACGTCTCGCGCTACGCCGAACGCATGACGACGCCGTGGCTCGATCAAGCGCGCTACGCCGACACTTCCGGCATCCACACCGACGCCGGTCGCCAGATGTGGGCGTGGCGCGACTGGGTGCTGCACGCGTTCCGCGACGGCATGTCGTTCGACCGGTTCCTGACCGAACAGTTGGCCGGCGACCTGCTCCCGGGCGCGTCGCGCGACCAGATCGTCGCGAGCGGCTTCAACCGCAACCACGTGACGACGGACGAAGGCGGCGCGATCGCCGAGGAGTACCTCGTCGAGTACGCGGTCGATCGCGTCGCGACGACGGGCTCGGTGTTCCTCGGCCTGACGCTCGGTTGCGCCCGCTGTCACGACCACAAGTTCGATCCGATCTCGCAGGCCGACTTCTACGGCCTCATCGCGTTCTTCAATTCGATCGACGAGCCCGGCCTCTATTCGCAGTTGCCCGATCCGAATCGCGCGTTCGAGCCGTTCATCGAAGTCCCGACGCCCGACCAGGAGCGCGCGCTCGCGGACCTGACCGCGCGGCGTGACGGACTGCAGCGCGAGCTCGACGAAGCAGCGCCCGAGGAAGCGGTCGAGCGCGTGTCGTTCGTCAACGCGGTGCGCGCGGCGAGCGGCGTCCACATGGAACCGGCCCAGGTCGTCGGCGCGACGTCGGTCGGCGGCGCGACGCTGACGGTCCGTGACGACGGGTCGGTGTTCGCGTCCGGGGCGAATCCGGACCAGGACGAGCACGAACTGACGCTGCGCACCGAGGCGACCGATCTGCGGTTGTTGCAACTCGAGGTGTTGCCGGATCCCGAGCTGCCGAACGGCCGCGTCGGTCGCGCGTTCAACGGCAACGGCGTGCTGTCGCGCCTCGAAGTCGTCGCGACGTCGGTCGTCGATCCGACGCGCACCGTCACCGTGCCACTGACGTGGGCATGGGCGGACTTCGAACAGGAGAACGGCGACTTCGCGGTCGTCAACGTGCTGCGGCCCGGCGCGTCCGATGGTTGGGCCGTCGATGCGCACAACCGCACCGACGGACGGCTGGCGTGGTTCCTCGCGCAGGAGCCGTTCGGGTTCGAGGGCGGCACGGAGTTGCGCGTCCGCCTCGTCTACCGCTCGGTCTACGCGCAGCACACGTTCGGGCGAGTGCGCGTCGGAGTCGGCCGCATCGATCCCGCGGCGTTCGACGTGCTGCCGGTCGCCGCGTCGACCTGGCACCTCGTCGGCCCGTTCCCTGCCGATTCGGGGCAGCTCGCGTACGACACGGCGTTCGGTCCGGAAGCCGAGACGGCGCTCGATCGCGGCAAGAACTTCGGGTTCGGCAATCAGTCGTGGCGGCCGGGCGCCGAGTGGCGCGACGATCGGCTGAACGGCAACCAGCAAGGTGGGCCGAAAGGCAGCTAAGACGCGAAGGAGCTGTTCGTACCGGCGGCGCGCCAG
>JAEUIB010000097.1 GCA_016795255.1 Planctomycetota bacterium | reverse complement strand
GTGGACGCGCGCGTTCACGTACGACTGGCGGTTGTGGACGCTGCCCGAGCTCGCCGACGTCCTGGCCGAGGCGGGCTTCGCGGAGAGCGCGGTCTACACCGACGGCTGGGACGAGAAGCGCAAGGAAGGCGACGGCGTCTATCGCCGGCGGACTCGCGTCGAGAACGACGGCGTGTGGATCGCCTACGTCGTCGCTCGCAAGGCGCCGTAAGCGACCGACGCCGCGCCTCTCACGGGGTGTCGAAGAAGCGGAACTCGACGGTCGGAGTGATCGCGAGCCCTGCCTGCGCCGCGGGATCGACGACGATGCCGCGCATGCGGAGCGTCGAGCCGACCAGCGTCGGGTCGCGCGGGATCGCCGTCGTGAAGCTCGCGAACCCGTTCGCTCCGGCGCCGGACAACGGCCCGAGCGCGATCAGCGCGAAGGTCGCGGACTGCAGAGCCGGCGCCGGTCCTCCGCCGGTGACGAACAGGAACGCTGGCCCGCCGCGAAGCCCGTCGGCGAGCGCGAGCGCGTACGACGGATTGCCGACGAACGGCGGCTCGAGCGCGACGAGACGTGGCACGAGTCCGTTACTGCCGGCGGTCCCCGGCGCGACGACGTTCGGGACGCGGTCGGATTCCGTGTACAGCGTCGGCCGATCGAACGGCGGCGTCCGCAGCGCGATCTTCGGATCCAGCGTCGCGGTCGCGAGGAACTGCACGAGCGCGGCCTTCTGCGCGACGGTCAGCCCGAGCGGCTCGATCAGCTCGCTCTGCCCGTCGTGGAAGTCGCCGCCGCGGTCGTAGAACTCGACGACGTCGGCGAGGGTCGCCGCGCTGCCGTCGTGGAAGTACGGCGCGCGCAACGCGACGTTGCGCATCGTCGGCGACTTGAAGCGACCGAGGTCGCTCGGGACTCCGGTGACGAGGAAGCGGCCCGGATCCTCGAACGCCGGCCGGACGCCGATGTTGAAGAACCCGTGGTTCGTCAGCAGCGGACCGGAGTGGCACAGGAAGCACTTGCCGGCGCCGTCGAACACCGCGAGGCCTTCGGACTCCGGCTCGGTCAGCGCGCCGTCCTCGCCGGCCAGGTAGCGATCGAACGGGGTGTCGCTCGACACGAGCGTTCGTTCGTAGGCCGCGATCGCGAACACGATCCGCTGCGGCGTCACGTCACTCGAGCCGAACACGTCGCGGAACAGCGCCGGATAGTCACGACCGGCGACGAACGAGGACAGGGCGGGCGGGACGTCGAGCGCCAACGCCAGCGGTTTCGCGGCGGCGATGCGCGCGGCGACGTCGCTCCACGTCGAGCCGAAGTGCGCCATCTCGCCCGCGTTCACCGGAGGTTCGGCCGCTTGCGATTCGAGCGCGGCGAATCCGGTCGCTGCGACCGCGCCCGTGATCGGGTCCTCGAACGTCGCATCGGCGCGGCCGTCCCAGAACAACGCCGGCGCGAACGCGGCGTCGATGACTCCCTGGGCGCGTCGCTTCGACACTTGCGGCGCGAACGGGAACGGCGCGGCCGGTTGGTAGACGCCGGCCGCGTCGCTGGCGACGACTCCGGGTGATCCGACGACGTCGTCCGCGGTGCCGAACACGCCGTCGAACCCGGGGTGGATCCCGAGCCGCGGATCGGCGCCGCCTTGCTCGAAGCGATGGCACGTGCCGCACGCCATCGTCTTCGTCGCCGACAGCTGCTCGTCCCAGAACAGCGCCTTCCCGAGCAGCGCCTTCGCCGGCGTGGTCGGGTTCTCCGGCGGGGACGGCGGGACCGCTTGCGCGAGCACGTTCGCCGCGCCGCACGCGGCGAACGCGAGCGTCGCCAAGGTCCTGCCTGTGGATCGGAGCCGCATGTCGTGTCCGCGCGGAGGGGGATCGGAGCTTACCCTGCAGCCCGGCGGGCGGCCGCCGCCTCAACCTCGCGGCCGCAACAGCCCGTTAACCGTCTCGATCGACGTGAACGCGGTCGAGGACCGCGATCGACTCGAGGTGCTCGGTGCGCGGGAACAGATCGACGGGGCGCAGCTCGACGACGCGGAGGTCGGGGGCCAGCGCTTCGAGGTCGCGGACGAACGTCTCCGGGTTGCAAGACACGTAGACGAGGCGGCGGAACGCCAGCGACTTCAGCGTCGCGATCAGGCCGGGCGCGAGGCCGCGGCGCGGCGGATCGACGACCACCGCGTCGAGGCCCGCGGCATCGGTCGCGCGCAGGCCGTGCTCGGCGTCGGCGGCGAGGAACGTCACGCGGTCCGCGAGCCCGTTGTCGTCCGCCGCGAGCGCGCCCTCGCGCGCGGCGACCTGATTGCGTTCGATCGCGACGACGTGCGCGCCCGCGCGTGCGACCCGCAGCGCGATCGGCCCGAACCCGGAATACAAGTCGACGACTCGCTTGCCGTCGAGCGGGCCGAGCCGGCGCACGACCTCTCGATACAGCGCGCTGGCCTGGGCGGCGTTGACCTGGACGAACGCTTCGAGCGGTGTGCGCGACCGGAGGTCGTCGGCCTCCTCGTCCAGATGGCCGCGTCCGACGAGCGTCGTCGTCGCTTCGCCGAGGATCACGTTCGTCCGCTCGCGGTTGACGTTCTCGACGACGCCGACGAGACCGCGGCCGCTCCACGCCTCCATCGTCGCGAGCGCGAGTTCGCGGATCGCCGCGTCGCCCGGCGTGCGGACCACGAAGCCGGCGAGGAGTTCGCGCGTCCCCGCACCGACGCGCGCGAGGAAATGCCGCAGGACGCCGTGGTGCGAGCGTTCGTCGTAGATCGACACGCCGATCGCCGCGGCGAGCCGTTTCACGTCGAGCATGAGCTCGGTCAACAGCGGATCCTGGATCGCGCAGCCGGCGAGGTCGACGATCGAGTGCGTGCGGCGCTTGAAGAAGCCGGCGACGACGGCGCCGTCCTTCCGCCCGAACGGCACCTTCAGCGACGTGCGATAGAACAGCGGCTCGCGCGCGCGCAGCAGCGGCAGGATCTTCGCCTTGCGCAACGCGTCGGAGCCGCGCACGAGCGCCGCGAACGCGGCCTCCTTCATGCCGACTTCTTCCGTGTAGCGGACGTCCAGCAGCGAACAGCCGCCGCACGGCCCGAAATGGGGGCAGTGGACGGGAGCGAGCGTGGACGGCGTGGCTCGATCGAGCGGGAGACCTTTGGCCATGGCGGCGCGGACTCTACGCGACGCGTGGACTCCGCGGGCGCTCCGTGTCCTCGCGACGATCGTTCCACACGTCCAGCACGCGGTCGATCAGCCACTGGCGGGCGGTCATGCGCGCGAGTCGCATCAGCACCTGCATCGATCGCAACGGTGGGCGTCGCGACGCCGTCCGCGTCGCTCCAGTGGTCGCGGCGACCGTCGCGGCGGCGACGCGAGGTCGGCGCTGCCGGAGGCGACGACCGGCGAAGC
>JAEUIB010000822.1 GCA_016795255.1 Planctomycetota bacterium | reverse complement strand
AGTCGGCGCCGTACCCGGCGTTGTCGCGATTCGGCTGGTAGTAAAAGGTCCCGTCCGCGCACTGCGCCAACGCGAACCAGTAGCGATTGGCGTCCATCAGCGCGCGGAAGCTCGTGGGATCGACGTGGGCTCCGAGCGCGACGAAACCCATGCCCATGATCGGCGAGCCGTGCGTGTCCGGAAAGCTCTCGGGATGCGCGCCGATGATGTGCGCGTACTCGAGCGCCGTCGCCGCGTGCACAGGGTCGGTCGCGCCGGCGAGGAAGTTCGCGATCGCCGCCGCGCCGGTGCGTCCCATGTCGGCCCAGTCCTGTGCGCCGGCCGGCGAATCCTCGTACCAGACGTAGTGATTGGCGCCGCTCGCGCGCCGCAGGAACGCGAACATCGCCTCGTGGCGCTGGGCGTCGATCGCGATGCCGCAGCGCTTCATCAGTTCGAACGCCGCGGCGCCTTGTGCCGTCAGCATCGCGATCGGTCCGTAGCCCTCGAACCCCGGGTTGTGGCCGAAGCCGCCGTGGGAATCGAGCGGGCCCTGCGGCAGCGCGTCGGGATGCGACTCCTTCACCTTCGGATTCAGCTGCGCGAGGTCGACGTACTGGCTCGACATCAGGAAGTCGCGGATCTGCTCGAGTTCGCGCAGGACCCACGCGTCCCGTGTCGCGAGGTAGTACTCGGACAGCACGATCGCGGCCGCCATGTAGCGCCAATTGATCAGGTCCGAGTCGTCCTTCGCCGACGTCGTCCGCGCGTGGAAGCGCGCGTTCTTCTCGACCGCCGCGGCGTACTTCGCGTCGCCGCTGCCGAGCAGCGCGAGCGCCGCGAACACGTCGTACGGCGGCGAGCCCCATGAACCGTCGTCCTGCTGCTGCTCGACGAGGTAGGCAAGCAGCTCCTTGCGGATGCGCTCGGACTTCGGGCAATCGCTCGGGTAGTTCGCCGCGAACGCGCCGTACGTCGTGCCGACGTCGAGCACGACGTCGATCGTCTTCTTCGCGCGCAACAGCGTCAGCGCGAGCTTGCCGCCGCGCTCTTTCGTCTGCGCGAGTTCGAGCGCCGCGGCGAAGTCCGCGATCGGTCCCTGCGCGCCGAACACGCTCATGCCGTAGCCGTTGCGGTGCGGCGTCGCGAAACGCCGGCCGCCGGCACCGACGACGTGATCACCGACCTTCACCGCGCGCGCTGCCGGCGAACGCTCGAACACGTGCTCGACGACGAGGTGCGTCGGCGACTCCTCGATCAAGCGGACGCGCAGCCCCGTGATGCCGAGGTTGTAGTACCAGCCGTCGACCGCGGCGTCCGGCCCGCCGTCCGCGCGCTGTGACCACGGTCGTCCGTCCGCCGCATAGTCGACCTGCGCGAACGCATGCGTCGACGACGCCGCGACGACGACGATTCCGGCGCCGAGACGCAGCGCGGCCCAAGCTCGTGGCACGTTCATCGAGACGCTCTCCGCCGGCGAATCGTCGACGGGATGCCGATGAACAGCGTCCCCCACAGCAGCGACCACACGACTCCGCCGATCATCGTGAGCGCGGCGATCGTCATCGCCGTCTTGATCTTGCCGGCCGCGGTGTCGGCGACCGGTGGACTCCGCGTCGGATCCGGCCTGCCCAGGATCTTCGCGGACTCCGCCTTCGCCTCGAACAAACCCATCCCTTGGTCCATGAGCGGCTTCTGGATCGCGTAGTGCTCGGCGTCGTGCTGGACCCGACCGTGGTTCCAGCCTCGGAATTGCGCGACCGAGTACGCGATCGCGTTCGGCACGAACAGGCACGACACGGTGAGCACCAACGAACCGACGAACACGCCCTTCCACCCGAGCGCGTCGAACGCGCCGGTGAACGCCGAGTAGAGGAACAGGAACGCGATCACGCCGTAGACGCTGAGCATCCCGAGGAAGTTCATGTCGGTCGTACAAGCCTCGGCGACGAGGCGCCCGGCGGCGACGACCCACGCGACGAAGATCACGGGCTTGAGGATGGAGATGGTGTGGCGGAGCGTGGACATGGGGCCTCGCGGTGGGTTGCGGCGGGGAGGCAGGGTAGCGAGGGGCGGGGAGTTGGAGTGGTTCGAGGAACCGCTCGCCCAAGGATGTCGGCAGACCGCACGCGAATCCGAGGGACCACCGCCCAGCCAGCGTCCGCCCCGAGCGAACGCGGAGACGCCCCACCCCACCCCTACACTCGGCGCCATGCGCAACCTTCCCGCCCTCCTCCTCGTCCCCGCGCTGCTCGTCGCCTGTTCGCGCGCGGACTCGGCCTCGACGTATTCCGGCACCATCGAGCTCGAGGACGTCCACGTCGGGTCGCTCGTCGGTGGTCGCGTGCTGGCCGTCGACGTGCGCGAAGGCGATCGCGTCGCGGCGGGTGCGGTGCTCGTGCGGCTCGATCCGCGGGAATGGGATGCGACGCTCGCCGAAGCGCGCGCGCAGGCGGACGCCGCGAGCAAGCGACTCGCGCTGTTGCTCGCCGGGACACGGCCCGAGCAGATCGCGCAGGCGGAGGCCGAGGCCGAGCGGCAACGGCTGTTGTGGCAGGTGATGGCCCTCGGCAGTCGATCCGAGGAAGTGGCCGAAGCGCGGCATCGCGTCGAAGCGGCGCAGGCCGCCGCGGAGCTAGCGTTGAAGGAGTACGCGCGCGTCGCGGAGCTCGCGCAGACGGAGATCACGGCGCAGCAGGAGCTCGACGACGCACGCAACCGGCGCGACGAGACCGAGGCCACGGCGGCTGCGCTCGCTCAACGGTTGGCGCTGCTCGAGTCGGGACTGCGGAAAGAAGAGGTCTCCGCGGCCGAGGCGTCGTTCGTGAAGGCACGTGCGTTCGTCGACGAACTGAAAGCCGGCGCGCGGCCCGAAGAGATCGCCGCCGCGCGCGCCGAGGTCGAGGCCGCGAACGCGCGCGTCGCGTTCACGACCGCGAAGATCGCGGAGTTGACGATCGAGGCTCCATCCGACGCCGTGGTGCAGACGCTCGACCTGCGACCCGGCGACCTCGTCGCGCAGAACGCGACGGTCGCGATCCTGCTGCTGCCGCAGGACACGCGCATCCGCGTCTACGTGCCGGAGGATCGGCTCGGCGCCGTGTCGATCGGTCGCAAGGCGGCGATTCGCGTCGACGGCCTCGCGGAACCGTTCGCCGGGCGCGTGACGTGGATCAGCCGCGAGGCCGAGTTCACGCCGCGCAACGTCCAGTCGCGCTCCGAGCGCGTGACGCAGGTCTTCGCCGTCCGCGTGAGCCTCGACGGCGACGTCGCGGCGCTGAAGGACGGCCTGTGGGGCGACGTGACGTTCGAATGAACCCGGCCCTCTCCGTCCGTTCGGTCGTCAAGAAGTTCGGCGCGTTCACCGCGCTGGATGGCGTGTCGCTGGACGTCGTGCCGGGCTCGATCTTCGGGCTGCTCGGTCCGAACGGTTCGGGCAAGTCGACGCTGATCCGCATCTGCTGCGGTTCGTTGCGGCCGACTTCGGGCCAAGTCCGCGTGCTCGGCCTCGACGCGACGCGCGACGCCGAGGCCGTGCGGCGACGCATCGGTTACATGTCGCAAGCGTTCAGCCTGTATCGCGACTTGTCGGTCGACGAGAACTTGCAGTTCTTCGGCCGCGTCTACGGCGTGCCGAACCGCGACGCGCGCATCGCGGAGATCGTCGAACGCCTGCATCTCGCGCCGTACCGCGAGCGCTACGCGCAGAACCTGTCGGGCGGCTGGCGGCAGCGCCTCGCGCTCGGCTGC
>JAEUIB010000819.1 GCA_016795255.1 Planctomycetota bacterium | reverse complement strand
CGCTGCTGCCACGCGACCAGGAACTCGTGCGCTACTCGACCGACGGCATGCCGATCGAGCAGATCGCGAAGCTGCTCGGCGTGTCGTACGACGCCGCGGAGCAGGCCCGCCGCCGCGCGATGGATCGGTTCAAGAAGGCCTACGAGCTGCTGACGCGCGGGACGTGAACCCGTCGATGCCGAGCGCCGCGAGTTGGCGCTCGACCTGCGGCGCCCAACCCCGGTTCGCCAGCGGACTCGCGGGACTCGGGTGCAAGATCTCGCCGACCGGCAGCCGATCGCCGACCACGCGCTCGAGGCGCAGGCGCGCGAAGCGACCGATGCCGATGACGCGCCGCGGCGACAACTCGTCGATCAACGCGCGCAGCGCATCGTCGCAATGCGCGAACAGGTCGCGCCGCTCGGACTCGCGCAGTTTGTCCGGCGTGAGGTTCCGCCCCGACGCTTCGAGGAACACGAGCGGACAGTAGTTCCACACGAAGAAGCGCCGGAAGAAGCGGTCGGGCGTGCCGAATCGTTCCTTCGCGAACGTCCAGAACCGTTGGCCCGACACCTCGCTGCGCACGCAGTCGAAGCCGTCGATCGGGCGCTTCGGATGTTCCTTCGGCGGCTTGCCGACGCGCTCGTGGATGCCGATCCAGTCGCGCACGAGTCCGACCTCGCCGAACGGCACGCCGGTCTGCGCCATGCCGAAAGGACCCGGATTCATGCCGAGGAACAGAGCGTCGAGGTCGCGTTGCGCGAACCGCTCGAGGTACGCGCGAGCGCTGGGCCAGGCGTAGACGAGCGGGTTGTAGACGTGCTCGACCGGCGCTCGGAACGACAGCGCGTCGACGGCGTCGCGCAGCCGCTCGACGATCGGGATCGCACGCGGACGTTCGGACTTCCTTGCGGGCATGGGCGCGGAATCTACCCGCGCCGTCGCGCGAGCGGCGCCGACGCTTCTGCAATCGGAGCGAGCTCGGCATGATGCGCCTCGATCGACGATGGGGCCCGTGGCGATGGAACGAGCGGAGCGAACGCGACGAACCCGACGAACGTGGAAGCGAGGCGCCGCCATCGCGTTGCCGTTCGTGGCCTTGGTCGTCGTCGAGGGGGTGCTTCGCACGTGCGGGATCGCGCCGCCGGTCGATCCCGCGGTGCTGCGCACGAGCAGCGCCGTTCGCGGCTTCGATCCGTTCGTCGTGGACGGCGACGGGATCGTCTCGATCCGTCCGGAATGGGTCGCTCGCAGCGACTCGCTGGTCGTCCACGAGGGGGAGAGGCCAGGAGAGTTCCGGCTCGTCCCGGCGTTCCGCGAACTGCGCTTCGAGGCGCGCAAGCCCGCGTCGACGATCCGCGTCGCCGTGCTCGGTGGATCCAGCACGTTCGGGCTCTACGTCGCGCGCGAGGCCGCGTACCCGGCGGTGTTGGAGCAACGGCTCCGCACGCACTTCGAGGGGCGAACCGTCGAGGTGCTGAACCTCGGCTGCGCCGGGTTCGCCAGCGATCGGTGCCAGGCCCTACTCGACACCGTGCTGGAGTACTCGCCCGACGTGATCGTCGTCGACTGCGGGAACAACGAGATGCTCGCGTACGGGGTCGAGGCGCCCGAGCCGTCCGCGTCGACGCTGGCGTGGCGGTCACGCCTCGCGCAGTCGTACGTCTACGGTTGGCTGCGCGCCGCGTGGTCGGATCGGTCGGCCGAACGCCGGATCGACGGCGATCGTCTCGCCGAACTCGTGATCTTCGATCCGGCGCGGATCGACGAATCGACGCGCGTCCCGCCGTCGAAGGACACCGTCGCCGCGATCGAACGAGCGTTCGGCGAGCGGATGCGCGCGATCGCCGCCGCGGCCGCGATGCGTCGAGTTCCCTGCGTGTTCGTGCTGCCGGCGCCGAACCTGCTGGCGCCGCCGTTCGCGCCGGCGGCGGTCCCCGGTCAAACGCTGACCGCCGAGTCCGTCGTGGCGCGTGCGATCGGCGCGCTGCGCGCAGCCGACGTGAAGTCGGCGATCGCAGCGGCCGATGCGCTGCTGGCGCAGGCCCCCGGACATCCGGTCGGTCATTTCCTGCGGGGGCTCGCGTTCTCCGACGTCGGCGACACGGCCGCGGCGCGCCGCGAACTCCAACTCGCCGTCGATCACGATGCCCGACCGCATCGCATCACGTCGGGCCTGGCACGCGCTCTCGAGGAGGCGGCGCGTGCGTCCGGCGTCGAATTCGTCGACGAGCGCGAGATCCTGCTGCAGCGCGTCGATCGTGCGAGCGCGAGCGAGTGGGTCGTCGATCACTGCCACCCGACGGCTGCAGGGCACCGGCAGATCGCAGCGGCGATCGATCGCGCGATCCAGCGATCGATCGCCGCTCGATGAACGTCGACGCGAGCGATCACTGAATCGTCGATGGCGTGTCCGCGCGCGCGACTTCCAAGTACGTCAGAGGCCGTGAACCCGGTGAATGGGCCGGGGCCGCCTCGGACACCTGGTCGATCAGTCGACGGAATCCTCCACCTGTTTCGCCAACGCATCCAACGCGGCTCGATCGAGCCATCGTCCGCGCAGCATCACTCCGTCGATCGCTCGCGTGTTGGCGACCGTCGCGCGTGGGTCGGCGCGCAGCAACACCAGATCGGCTCGCAGCCCGACCTCGATGCGGCCGAAGTCGGGCGCGACGCATCGCGCCGATCCCTGGCGCGGACACGAGCGCAGGTACTCGGCCGGGTTCGACGTCGCGGTGCGCAAGGCGGCGAGCGGCGACAGCCCGGCGTGCTCGAGCGCTTCGATCTCGGCATGCAGCGCGAATCCGGTCAGTTGGAACAACTGCGGCGAATCCGAGCCGGCCATCAGCTTCGCACCGGCCGCGTCGAGAGCTCGCACGAGGTTGCGGCGCATCCGCGCGAACCGCGGTCCGAAGTCGTCGGGCAGCGAGGCCATGATCTCGCGATGGTGTTCCCATTGCTTGGCCCACGCGTCGCGCGCGCCCTTCGCCGCGTAGCGCATTTCGGAGCGCGCGAGCAGCGACTCCGCGCTCGGGCTCGGATCGGACAGGAACTCGAACAGAGCCAGCGTCGGCGTGTTCCACGACGCCGCATCGGCGACGCGGCGCGCGAGCGGGTCGATGCGCGCGGCGTCGATCGCGTCGAGCGCTTGCGGCGACGGGAACTGCCCGAACGGGTCGATCGCCGCGGGGTCGGGCAGGAGTTGGTACGCGAACCCGTCGAGGTGTTCGATCTGTTGGCGCGCGTCGAGCGCGCGATCGAGGCCGATCGCGTTCGGGACGTGACCCGCGACCGGCATCTCGAGTTCGCGCGCGCGCGTCGCGACGGTGCTCCAGACGGCTGGATCCGTGACCTCGTGCGACTTGATCAGATCGAAGCCGGCCTCGTGTTGGCTCGCGACCGCGGCGAGCGCGGCCTCCGAGCTCGCGCAATTGCCGTCGTGCAGCGCCGGCCCGGCGACGTACAGCGTCGGTCCGAGTGTGGTTCCCGCGGCGATCGCGTCGCGCAGCGCGGGATGCGACGCGTGCCCGAACAGCCCGCGCGCGGTGGTCACTCCGTGGACGAGCAGCAAGCTCAGCGCGCGCCACGTGCTGCCGTTCTTCGCGCCGTCGTCGGGTGGGACATGCACGTGCATGTCGACGAGGCCGGGGATCAGCCAGCGCTCGCCGTTGCCGTCGACGACGCGGGCGTCGGGCGGCAGTTGGAGCGACCGGCCGTCGCCGATCGACTCGATGCGTCCGTTCGCGACGACGACCGTCGCGTGTTCGAGGACGCGATCTCCGTCCGCGGTGACGACGTGGACGCGGCGGAACACCGTCACCGCCGGATCGAGGGCCGGATCGGAAGGAGTGTCCGCCGCCAGCGCGGCGAACAGGACGAGCGCGGGATGGAGCATGGGGGGAATCCGGGAGTGGTTCGGGGTCGAGGGGACGGTATACGTCGGCGCCGTGACGCTGTGAGACGAGCGGACGAGAACGCTGGGGGCGAGACACCGTGATCGCGGGAATTCGTGTCGGAGTCGACGCTCGGCGTCGCCTGGACGGTTCACGAAGCGCGATCCGACGCGGAGAATGCGTGCCATGCGAACCGGAAACGAAGCCAGCGACGACTCGGTGCTCGAGGAGTTGTACGACGCGTGCGTCGACCGCCTGATGCGCGGCGAGGACGTCGACCTCGACGCGTTGTGCGAACGGCATCCGGCTCACGCCGCCGCGTTGCGCGAACACCTGACGGCGCTGCGCGAGGCGGCGAAGGTCGCGCGAACGACGAAGCGCCCGTCGTCGCGCCAGGCCGCGCGAGCGCCGTTGCTCGCCGACTCGGGCCTCCCGTTCGACCGACTCGGCGAGTTCCGGTTGATCCGACTGCTCGGCAGGGGCGGCATGGGCGCCGTCTATCTCGCCGAACAGGAGTTCCTCGGGCGGTTGGTCGCCTTGAAGGTGATCCGCCCCGAGCTCGTCGGATTCAGCGCGGCGAAGGGCCGATTCGATCGCGAGGTCGACGCCGTCGCGAAGCTGCGCCACCCGAACATCGTCACCGTGTACTCGGCCGGCGAGGACAAGGGCGTTCCGTACCTCGTGATGGAACTCGTCCCCGGCCGCGGCCTCGACGAGATGATCGAGCAGAAGGGCGGCAAGCCCCTGCCGCTGCCGCTCGCGTTGAAGATCGGTGCGCAGATCGCACGCGCGCTGCATTGCGCGCACGAACAGGGCGTTCTGCACCGCGACGTCAAGCCGTCGAACATCCGCATCACGCCCGACGAGCGTGCGCTGTTGCTCGACTTCGGGCTCGCACGTTCGAAGGAGTCGGCGTCGATCACGAAGACCGGCGAGTTCCAGGGCACGCCGAACTACGTCGCGCCCGAGCAGATCGGCGGCAAGTTCGACGCGCAGGACGGCCGGCTCGACGTGTTCGCGCTCGGCGTGACGCTCTACGAATGCGTGACCGGCCGCTTGCCGTTCCCCGGCCAGAACGTCGAGGAAGTGCTGCGACGCATCCTGTTCGACGAACCGGAATCGCCGCGCGCATCGAACCCGCTGCTGAAGCGCGACGTCGAGACGGTGCTGCAGAAGGCGCTCGAGAAGGACCCGGCGCGGCGCTACGCGAACGCGCGCGAGTTCGCCGAGGACCTCGAGGCGTTGCTCGCGTTGGCGCCGATCAAAGCGCGTCCACCCGGACCGATGCGGCGCGCGGGGCAGTGGATGCGCCGCAATCCGTTCGTCTCGCTCGCCACGGCCGCCGTGGTGGTGCTCGGCTGCGGATTCGGCGTCGCGCGCTGGAACGAACGGATGGAGCGACGTCAGCAAGCGGTCGCGCTCGTCGGCGAATGGACGTCGATGCTCGAAGCCAAGGGTTACACGGAGACCGACGCGCTGTTCGCGCGGGCGTCGGAACTCGACCCGGGCAACGAACGCGTCGCCCGGGATCGGCAGAGCATGCGACACCTCTACGTCCAAGGGATGCTCGGATCGCGGGCCGAGCAGACCGAGCTCGACACGAAGGCGCTGCTCGAGGTCCGTACGACGTCGCAGCGCGCCTTCGACGCTCTGCGCGTCGCGATGGGCGAACGCGTGCTGACGCCCGCCGAGGAGAAGCAGTTCGCCGCGCTGGATCTCGAGCTCGCGGCGATGCCGGCGCGCGTCGACGAGCTCGAGGACCGCATGCGCGGACTCGTCGACGAGGCCGCGCGAATCGACGTCGACATGGCGCTCGGCGATGCGCGCGCTCGAATCGATGCGGCCCACCTCGAGTTCTGGATGCACCGGTGGCGCGCTGCGGTCGCGGAGCGCGACGAGAGCGCCGCGGCACAACTCGCGCCGCGGGTCGCGCGGCTCGACGCGGCGCGCAAGTACGCGGACGAACTCGCCGGACTCGGCAGCGTCGCATTCACGGTTTCGCCGGCGAACGCGCGCGTCCACCTGTTCCGCTACGTCGATCAGCGCTCGGTCGTCAAGGACGGCGAGCCGCGCCTCGTGCCGATCGCCGTGCGCTCGTTCACGCCGCCGCGTCCCTACGGCGCGTGGGTGCTGCGTGTCGTCCAGGAAGGTCAGGGGCTGCGTCCCGGCGACACGATCACGAAAGTCGCGGGCCAGCCGGTCCGCAACACGGTGCTGGTCGAGCGTGGCGCCGGCGACGTCGCCCGCTTCGACAAGCTCGTGAGCATCGACGGCCACCCGATCCGCGACGCGTTCGAAGCTTGGTACCACGAACAATTGCCGGCGAAGACGTCGGCCGGCCATGCGTACGTGTTCGCGCGCCCGGTCCCCGGGCAGACCGAACCGCAGAAGATCGCGTTGGAAGCAGCGTCGCTCGCGGAGGCCGGCATCGAGGTCGCGAGTCCCGCGCGGCTCGTCGAACTCGGCGACGTGCCGGTCGAGGCGTACACGGCGGGCAAGGTCGCTCCGATGACGCTGGCGGACGGCGTCGCGGTCCGCGCGACCGGCGCGCCGTTCTACGCGGCCGAGGCGACGATCGAGGCGCAACGCGGAGCGGCGCCCGGCGCGTACGACTGGTCGCTCGAGCACGGCTCGTACGTCGCGATCGTCGAGGCCGACGGATGCGAGGCCCAGCGCGTCCCGTTCGTCGTCGAGCGCCAAGGCCGGTCGGCGATCGCGGTCGAGCTCGCGGCGGTCGACACGACACCGTCCGGGTTCGTGTTCGTGCCCGGCGGGCCGTTCGCGTTCGGTGGCGATCTCGACGTCGACGGCGCGGTGATCCGCGCGACGGCGGACGTCGCGCCGTTCTGGATCCAGGAGCGCGAGGTCACGTTCGCGGAGTACGGGCTGTTCCTGAACTCGCCGCGCACGCACACGCGGTTCGGCGCGAAGCTCGGCGAGCTCGCGCCGCGCGTCGTCGGCGATGCGCGCGACAGCGTGCTCGAGCGCTCCAGCGACGGGACGTTCGTCGTCCCCGCGGAGCTCGCGTCGCTGCCGGTCTACGGCGTCGGCTTCGATGCCGCGCAGGCGTACGCCGAATGGGTCACCGAGCGCGAGCGCGCCGCGGGCTCCACGCTGACGTTCGACCTGCCGAGCTCGTTGGAGTGGGAGAAGGCCGCGCGCGGCGTGGACGGCCGGACGCTGGTCTGCGGCAACCACTTCGTCGCGAGCTGGCTGAAGTCGCGGCACGCGCGCCCGGTGACCGACCTCGAGCCCGTGCTGTCGTTCCCGGTCGACGAGTCGCCGTACGGCGCGTTCGACCTCGGCGGCAGCCTCAACGAATGGTGCAAGGACGTCGTGCCGGAATCACCCGATCTGCGCATCGTGCGCGGCGGCGCGTGGAATGCTCCGCGAGCGCAGTCGTTCCACGCCGCATATCGGCACTTCGTCCGCGCGCCGACGATGGCGTCGAGCATCGGGTTCCGTCTCGTCGCACGAGCGTGAACGCGGCAGCGAGAGTCTCCGGACTCGTCCGGCGCGACGACTCGCTCACGGCGCCGACGGACTCGGGGTCTCGGTCGAACCCGCGCGCTCGGCGGACGGCGTTCGCCCTTCGCGTCGGCGCGAGAACAGCCGCCCGAGGTCGTCGAAGAACGTGTACGCGACCGGCGTGACGATCAGCGTCAACAGCAGCGACAGCGTCTGACCGCCGATGACGACGATCGCGATCGTGCGGCGCTCTTCCGCGCCGGGGCCGGTGCCGACCGCGAGCGGCAGCATGCCGGCGACGAGCGCGAGCGTCGTCATGAGGATCGGACGCAACCGATCGCGATTGGCGTCGAGGATCGCGGTCAGGCGATCGTGTCCGGCCTCGCGCAGCTTGTTCGTGTGGTCGATCTGCAAGATCGCGTTCTTCTTCACGACGCCGAACAGCACCAGTAGGCCGAGCGCGGAGTACAGGTTCAGCGTGTCGTTCGTCAGGTACAGCGCGAGCAGGCCGAACGGCAGCGACAGCGGCAGCGACAGCAGGATCGTGAACGGGTGGACGATGCTCTCGAACTGCGCGGCGAGCACGATGTACATGAACACGACCGACAGCAGGAACGCCCACAGGAACTCCTCGATCGTGCGTTCGAGTTCCTTGCCGCGGCCCTGGACCTTCGTCGAGTAGCCCGGCGGCAATCCCATCTCGGCGACGGTGGTGTTCAGCCAGCGGATGCGGTCGGCCAGAGCGCGGTCCTTCGCGACGGCGCCGCGCAGCGCGACGACGCGCGAGCGATCGAGGCGATCGATGCGGGACGCGCCGGACGCCGGTTCGATGCGCACGACGTTGTCGAGGCGCACGAGCTGGCCGCGACTCGACGGCACGAACAGGCGCGGCAGGACCGCCGCACGGTCTCGGTCGCGCTCGGCGAGGCGGATCTGGATGTCGTAGTCCTCGTTGAGCGCGACGTCGCGGAAGCGCGAAACGCGCTCGTCGCCGCCGACCATCAAGCGCAGCGCCTGTGCGATGTCCTGCGTCTCGACTCCGAGGTCCGCTGCGCGGTCGCGGTCGATGAACACGCGCAGCTCGGGCTTGTTCAAGCGAAGCGTCGTGTCCGCGTCGACGATGCCGCCGTCGGCGCGAGCCTTCTCGCGCAACTGCTCCGCGTAATGCGCCAACTGCACGAGGTCCGGGCCGAGCAGGCTGAAGTCGATCTCGAACGGTCCGCTGCCGAGCGTGAACGATTGCGCGTTGCGCAGCGAGAACCGCACGTCCTTGAACTTCGCGAGCCGGCGGCGCAGATCGTTCATCACGTCGCGCTGCGAGTAGTTGCCTTCGAACGCCGCGCTCGGCTCGAGTCGCGCGAGCGCCGCGAAGAAGCGGGGCAGCGAGAACAGGCGCTCCTCGTGCGGCGCGATGCGGACGTACGCCGAGCCCTGGTTCGAGCCGGCGATGAAGCCGCTGCCGCCGGACGTCGTCAGCACGACGCGGACGGCGGGATGCGATCGCAGCTCGGCTTCGACCGCGAGCATCACGTCGTGCATCGCCGCCGGGCTCGTGCCTTCCGTGGCCGTCGCGTTGACGTCGAACTCGGCTTCGTCGACGTCGCTCGGGATGTACTCCTGGCGGACCAGGCGGTACAGCGGCGGGATCGTCGCCGTGACCACGACGACGAGCACGAGCACGGCGACGCGACCGCGCAGCGCGACGCGCAGCAGCGCCATGTAGGCGCGCTCGATCCAGCCGTAGAAGCCGCCGCGGGAATGCGCGCGCGCGGCGGGCTTCGCGGCCGGATCGATCGGTCGCAGCAGGCGGGCGCTCATCATCGGCGTCAGCGTGAACGACACCAGCAGGCTGATCATCACCGCGACGGCGGCCGTGATGCCGAACTGGTAGAGGAAGCGCCCGGACACGCTCGACATGAACGACACCGGGACGAAGATCACCGCCAGCGACAGCGTCGTCGCCATCACGGCGAGCGCGATCTCGCGCGTGCCTTCGCGCGCCGCGTCGAACGGGTGCATGCCCTTCTCTTCGACGAAGCGGAACACGTTCTCGAGCACGACGATCGCGTCGTCGATGACGATGCCGACCATCAGCACGAGTGCGAGCATCGTCACGGAGTTCAGCGTGAAGCCGAGCGCTTCCATCGCGCCGAACGTCGCGATCACCGAAGTCGGGATCGCGATGCCGGCGATCAGCGTCGACCGCCAACTGCGCATGAACGCCAGCACGACGATGCAGGCGAGGATGCTGCCGAGGACGAGGTGCAGGTTGATCTCGCCGAGCGCCGCGTGGATGAAGCGCGACTGGTCGCGGATGATCTCGACGCGGACGTCCTTCGGCAGGTTCGGCAGGACCTCGGCAAGGCGCTGTTTCACCCCGTCGATCACGGCGACGGTGTTCGCGCCCGACTGGCGGCGGATCTCGAGCGTGACCGTCGGCACGCCGTCGAGTCGCGCGGTCGTCCGCACTTCCTTGGTGCCGTCCTCGGCGTCGCCGATGTCCTTCACGCGGACCGGGACGCCGTTCACCGTCGCGACCACGAGTTCGTCGAACGCCGCGGGATCTTCGATGCGACCGAGCGTTCGGAGGACCTGCTCGCGATCGGCTCCGGACACGTTGCCGCCCGGCGCCTCGGCGTTCTGGCGCTGGATCGCGTCGCGGACGGCGGTGATCGGGATCTGGTAGGCCGCGAGTCGGTCGGCGTCGACCCAGACGTTGATCGCGCGTTCGGCGCCACCGAGGATGCTGACCTCGCCGACGCCCTTGCTGCGTTCGAGCGGGATCTTGACCAGCTTGTCGGCGATCTCCGTCAGCTCACGCTGCGGGCGATCGCCGGACACCGCGAGCGTGAGCACCGGCGTCTGGTCGTTGTCGAACTTCGACACGACCGGCGGGTCGGCTTCGCGCGGCAGGTCGCGCGCGATCTTCGCGATGCGATCGCGGACGTCCTGCGCCGCGACGTCGATGTCGCGCTCGAGATCGAACGTGACCAGCACGATGGACGTGCCCGACGTCGAGATCGATCGCAATTGATCGATCCCTTCGACGGTGTTGACGGCTTCCTCGACGCGCTGCGAGATCTGGGTCTCGACCTCTTCGGGCGACGAACCGGGCAGCGTCGTGCGGACCGTGACCGTCGGCAGGTCGACCGTCGGGAAGCGATCGACGTCGAGCCGCAAGTAGCTCGACGCGCCGACGACGACGAGCGTGAGGATCAACATGGCCGCGAACACCGGCCGCTTGATGCAGAGTTCGGCGAGGTACTGCACGCGTCACTCCGCGACGCGGACGCGCTGGCCGCCGACGAGATTGCCGGGCGTCAACACGACGACTTCGCCGGCGCGAACGCCGTCCTCGATCTCGGTGCGATCCGTGGCGCGCCGGCCGAGCTTCACCAGCCGTTCCTCGATCGCGCCGTCCTTCACCGTGAGGACGCGATCGACTCCGGCGAACGAGCGGACCGCGCCGGACGGCACGACGATCGACGTCGCGTTCGGCTCGAACACGATCGCCACTTGCGCGAACAGACCGCCTCGCAGGCGATAGTGCGCGTCGGCATCGCGGTTCCGGACCTCGGCTTCGACGACCAGCGAGCGGCTGGCGCGATCGAGTTCCGGTGCGATGCGCGCGACGACGCCTTCGTGCGTGCGCGGATCGCCTTCGATCGTGAACCGGACCGGCTGTCCGACCGCGATCCGCGTCGCGCTGCGCTCGGGGATGCTCGCGCGCAACCGCAGCGGGTCGAGGCGCACCAGCGTGACGATCTCGGTGCCGATCGGCAGGTAGTCGCCGCGACCGGCGAGTCGCGACTGGATCACGCCGTCGTACGGCGCGCGGATCCGCGTGTCCTCGAGTTGCTGGCGCGCGATCGCGAGTTCGGCTCGTCGCTGCTGGACCAACGCGCTCAGGTTGCGGATCTCCTGCAGCGCGCTTTGCAGCCGTTCCTCGGCGACGCGGGCCGCGGCGTTCGCCTCGTCGAGTTCGGCGTCGGTCGAGATGCCCTGCTCGCGCAGGGTCTCGGCGCGGCGCTTCCTCGCCGCGGCTTCCTCGAGCACCGCGGTCGCTTCACGGACCTGCGTCGTGCGTTGCGGATCGACGTCGTCGGAATCACCGTCGTCCGGCAGACCGAGCAGCGACCGCGCCTGCGCGAGGAACGCCTCGGACTGACGCACGCGCAGCTCGTAGTCGGTGGCGTCGACGGCCGCGACGACGTCGCCCTGCTTCACCTCCGACCCGACGTCCACGTCGAGCTCGACGAGGCGGCCCGGCACCTTCGTGCCGAGCGTCGTGCGTTCGTCGACGTCCAACTCGCCCGTGGTCTCGATCTGGCGAGGCCAGACGGCTTCCGTCGCGACGGTGAGCTGCACGGTGACTTCGGGGAGCGACGGCGCGGAGGCCGCCGCCGCCGGCGGTGCCGGCTTGCGGTCGCAGCCCGACGGCAGCAGCAGAGCGAATGCGATGGCGAGTCGTGATGCGGTGCGCATGACGCGGGGCATTAGAGCAGGCATCGGCGCGATCGGTACGCGTGGCCTTCGAGGTTCGGCTCGGCGTCGTGCGACGCGGCGTGCCAGCGACGCAACGGGGCGCCGACGCGTTCTCCCCGTCGGCGCCCCGTCAGGACGGCGAATCCTTATACGCGATTACAGGCAGATGCCGGACGTCAGGGCGGCGGGGTGCGAGATGCCGCCCCCCGACGCCCCGTCCCCGATCA
>JAEUIB010000804.1 GCA_016795255.1 Planctomycetota bacterium | reverse complement strand
GAACTCCTCGGCGGTCTCGAGGACCACGTCGAAGCGCCGGTGATCGAGGCAGTACTCGACGAAGTCACGCAACGTCGCCGAGGTCTGGTCGAGCAGCGCCGAACGCAACACGCGCTTCTTCGCGTCGACCGCGACCTTCGGATTGCGCACGAGCTGGACCAGTTCGGGCGACGTCTCGAACAGAGTTCCGAGACGCGCGACCTCCTGGCCGAGCGCGTCTTGCTCGCCCCGGCGTTTCGCCAGCGCGAACAAGGCCTTCACGTAACGGACCGTTGCGAGACCGACGACCATCTTCAGCTCACTTCAACGAAGCCAGGACGTCGTTCGCGAGGCGACGGTGATCGGCGTCGTCGATCTGACGGCCGAGCGACTTCTCGGCGACCAGACGCGACAACCGCACCGCCTCGGAGCGCAGCTCCGACAGGGCCTTCACCTTCTCGCCCTCGATCTCCTTGCGGACGCGATCGCGTTCCGCGGCCGCGTCGGCCTGCGCCCGCGCCATCAGATCGTCCGCCTGCTTCTGCACCATCTTGCGCCCCTCTTCGAGGCGAGCGGCGACCAGGCGTTCGGTGTCGGCCACGGACTTCTTGTGCTCGGCGAGCAGACGCTCCGCCTCGCGCTTGGCGTTCTCCGCGGACGAGATCGCGTCGGCGATCCGCTTCTCGCGCGCGTCGAGCGCGTCGAGGATCGGGTTCCAGCCGAATTTCAGCAGGAGCCCGAACAGGATCAGGAACACGATCAGCGTCAGCATGAACGCGCTGGGATCGAAGTCGAGAGGGTTCAAGCTCCCTCCGGACGCCAGCGCCGGGACCAAGAAATCCATGGCCGATCTCCGT
This sequence comes from Planctomycetota bacterium, assembly GCA_016795255.1. GTDB lineage: Bacteria > Planctomycetota > B15-G4 > B15-G4 > JADJEK01 > JADJEK01. The sequence goes on along the minus strand of JAEUIB010000804.1, from coordinate 1,934 downwards.
CAGTCAGATGAACGCGAACAGGACGCGACGGACGGTCACTTGATGAACTTGAGCAGCAGGCAGAGAACGATCGCGAACAGCGTCGCGCCTTCGATCATGCCGGCCGTGATCAGCATGTTCGTGCGGATCGCGCCGCCCGCTTCGGGCTGACGGGCCGTGCCTTCGCAGGCCGAGGCCGCGAGCTTGCCGATACCGAGCGCACCACCGATGACCGCGAGGCCCGCGCCGATACCCGCACCGACGGGCATGAGGTCCATCGCCGCCTGAGTCGTTTCCTGAAGCATGAACTTCTCCTTGCTGAACGCGCGCCTGACTGGAGCGCAAGACATCGAACGAGAACCGGATCAGTGCTCCGGGTGCACCGAAGCCTGAACGAACATGATCGAGAGGAACGTGAAGATGAACGCCTGGAGGAACGCCACCAGGAGTTCGAGGATGCCGACGAAGATCGACATCGGGAGCACCGCGCCGAAGATCGGCACGCTGTCGAAGTAGTAGATGAGGCCGAACATCGACAACACGACCAGGTGTCCGCCGAAGATGTTGGCGAACAAACGGATGGTCAGTGCGATGGGCTTGATGAAGAACCCGACGAGCTCGACGAGGAACAGGACCTCGCGGATGCCCGGCGGCAGCCCGTGCGGCACCAGCGCCTTCCACATCCCGAGCACGCCGGACGCCTTGGCGCCGGCCGCGAGCATCACGAGCAGCGTCGTCGACGCCAGCGCGGCGGTCACCGCGAGGTTCGACGTCGGCGCGCCGGCGACGACCGGCGGCAGCGGCGAGTTGCCGAGCAGGTTGACGACCCAGATGAAGAAGAACTGGGTCAGGAACAGCGGCGCGAACTTGCGCCCCACTTCCTTGCCCATCGTCGGATAGACCATCTCGTTGACGATGAAGCCGACCAGCGATTCGAGCAGGTTCGGCATGCGACCACGCGGCGCGGATCCGTCGCGCAGGTTGCGGATGCCGTGACCGAGATAGAACAGCGCGACGAGCAGCGCGCTCGCGATCAGCATGACCGCGGTGTGGTTCGTGAAGTTCCACGACATGCCGAACAACGGCACCGAGAAGTACGTGTGCGGCGTCAGGTGGCCGAACAGCTGCGAGTAGATCTCGGTCGCGCTGAGCTTGCCTTCCGGTTGCGCGGCCGGAGCTTCGCTCGCGGTCAGCGCAAGGTGCGTCGTCAGCACGGTCAGGGCGGTCAGCATCGAGCGTCCTTGTCCGACTTCTGCCGTTCCAGGCGGACGTACAGCACGTCCGCGACCACTTCGAGCACCACGTAGACCACGCCGAACGCCGCGAGGAACGGCAACGGCGCGAGTCGACGACTCGCCAGCGCCAGCAGCACGAGCACCGTGCCACCGCCGACGCGGACCGCCATCGCGCCAGCGAATGCGCCGAGGAAGGCCGCATCACTGTCGCGCCAGCGTCGCAGCACGAGCCATCCCGACACACCCTGCACCAGCAGGGCCGCGAGCGCACCCGCACCACCCGCGACGAGTCCGCGCGTTCCGTCGAGCCAGCCGGCGAAGGCCAGACTCGCGATCGGCGCTCCGATCGTCGAACCGACCAGCGTCGGACCGAACAAGGAGCGCGCGCGCGGCGTCGTCATCGGCCGGACCCGCCCTCGTTCGCATCGTCGGGTCGTCTCGAGCCCGTTCGCGGTCGATCGAGACCTCGAACCAGCGCCCAGAACCCAGCGATGAACCCGAGCCCGAATCCCACGAGCGTTCCGACCGGAAACCCAAGCCCGAGCTTGCGATCCAAGAAGAAACCACCCGCGGCGAACACGGCGACCGACAGCGTCATCCGGAGCCCTAGATCGAGGACGCGATACGCCTCGGCCAGAGCGTTACGGGGTGGACGCCGATCGTCCTTCCCAGTCCCAGGTTCGTCGTCGACCACACGCACTCGCTGCCCTTGCACTCATC
>JAEUIB010000749.1 GCA_016795255.1 Planctomycetota bacterium | reverse complement strand
CGACCGGTCCGCGATCAGCGCGGACTCGCGCTCGAGCGTCCCGGCGTCGAGGGTCACGGACGATCCGGACAGCAGCTTCTCGACGCGCTTCGTCAGCCGCGCCTTGGACTCGACCGGCACTTGCGCGGCGCGCGCCGCGATGGCGTCGACGAGTTTGCGGATGCGATCGAGGATCGACCGCAGTTCGGTCGCGAGCCGCGCTCCTTCGGCGCTGCGCAGCGCGACCATCGCGGTCAGCGCCTGACGCACCGTGTCGCGCAGCATCGCGACCTCGTCGTCGGCGGCTTCGTTCGACTCTTCGAGGTTCACGACGCCCGGGAGCTGCAGCAACGCGTGAAGGTCGAGGGCGCCCTCGACGTGCGTCTCGGCGACCAGGCGCTCGATCTCGCGCAGATACGTGCGTGCGAGCTGCGTGTCGATCGACAGCCGCGGATGGCGCGCCTTGCCGGCGACGCGGACGCTGACGTCGACGGAACCGCGCTCGACGGATTTGCGGACGACGTCTTCGACGACGGCATCGGCGCCGGCGAAGCGCGGCGGCAGCCGCGTCTTCACGGCGAGGAAACGGTTGTTCACCGAGCGCGCCTCCACGGTCACGTGGAGTTCGCCCTGCGAACCTTCCGCTCGACCGAAGCCGGTCATCGAACGCACCATGCGCGGATCCGCTCGTCCCGAATCAGGCGCCCGTCGGCGCGGTGTTGAGGTTGCGACTGCCGGGCTTCACCGGGACCGAGCCCTGCTTCGCCAGCGGATCGTCCTCGGCCGACCACGTGTTCGCGGTGATCGTCGCGAGCGGCTTGAACGGCACGTCGAACGCGCTCTTGCCACCGCTGCGGTCGATGATGCTGCCGACGCCGACGACGTTCGCGTTCGCGGCGCGCAGCCACTCGACGACTTCGCGCGCCGAGCCGCCGGTCGTCACGACGTCCTCGACGACGATGCAGCGCTCGCCGGGCTGGATCTTGAAGCCGCGACGCAACTGCATCTTGCCGTCGACGCGTTCGGTGAAGACGAAGCGCGCGCCGAGGAAGCGGGCGACCTCGTGGCCGATGATCAGCCCGCCCATCGCCGGGCCGACGACGACGTCGACGCGATCGTCACGGAACTTCTCGCCGAGCGCGACGCCGAGCACGCCGGCCTTGGCCGGATGCATCAGCGCGAGCGCGCACTGGACGTAGCGATCCGAGCGCAGGCCCGACGAGAGCAGGAAATGCCCCTCGAGCAGCGCGTCGCATTCCTTCAGCAGCGCCAGGACGGCGTTCGAGTCCATCTCAGCCGCCCTTGTTCTCGCCGGAGCCGGCGTCGGTCGACGAAGCCGGCGGCGCGTCCTGGACGTCGAGCGTCGGCGTCGATTGCGAGACCTTGTTGATCAGGATCGCGCTGACGAGGAACACCGCCGCGAGGCCGGCCGTGACCTTGTTCACGCCGCGAGCTCCCGATCCGAACGTCTCCTGGCCCATGCCGCCGAACGCTTCGGCGATGCCGCCGCCACGTCCCTCTTGGATCAGGATCAGCAGCGACAGCGCGAGCGCCGACACCACGAACAACACCCACAGCAAGCCAACCAACATGGACTCGTCTCCGGAACTTCAGACCGTCGCGGCCTGCACGATGGACAAGAACGAGCGCGGATCGAGCGATGCTCCGCCGACCAACGCTCCGTCGATTTCGTCTTCGCTCAACAACTCGGCTGCGTTCTCGGGCTTCACCGAGCCGCCGTACTGGATGCGCAGCGCCGCGGCGAACGCGGCGCCGAAGCGCTCGGCGCACGACGCGCGGATGAACCGATGCACTTCGACCGCTTGCGCGGGAGTCGCGTTCATGCCGGTTCCGATCGCCCACACCGGCTCGTACGCGATCACGAGCGGCGCGAGCTGCGCGGCGCTGAACCCGGCGAGCGCGCCGTCGAGCTGACGACGGATCACGTCCAGCGTCCGCTGCGCCTGGCGCTCGGCAAGCGTCTCGCCGATGCAGACGATCGGCACGAGTCCGTGCGCCAGCGCCGCGGCGAGTTTCGCGCGCACTTGCGCGTCGTCCTCGCCGCAGAACTGACGACGCTCGGAGTGACCGAGGATGACGTGCGTCGCACCGACGTCCTTGACCATCGGGGCCGCGACTTCACCGGTGAACGCGCCCGAGTTCTGCGCGTGGCAGTTCTGCGCGCCGACGCGCACGCTCGAGCCTTCGCAGCGCCGCACGACGTCCGCGAGATACGGATACGGCGGGAACACGCCGACCTCGACCGCCGTGGTCTTCGTCGCTGCACTGCGGATGGACTCGACGAGCGCCGCCGCGCGCGCGCCGTCGAGGTTCATCTTCCAGTTGCCGGCTACGAACGGGGTACGCATCGAGTGCAGGTCGGGCCCAGCGAGGAAACGCGGCAGGCTACGGACTTGCGTCGAATCCGTCAATCGCGGCGGAAGGGCACGGCGGACGGGCGCCGGGCGATCGGCGAACGAGCCATGGGCCGCGGGTCGAGGGTGCCGTTCGGGTCAGAACCCGAACGGATACTCCTCCTTGTACTCCTCCGAATCCGGCGGGAGGACCCCGGTGTAGCGGGTCAGCGGCGACAGCGTGATCGCCTTGAACTTCCCGTCGGCGTCCTGCCGACGCCACAACACCGCGCGGTACAGCCGGTTATAGACCTGGCCTTCGGTCTTGCGGAACAGCGAGCTCTGGTTCTGGACGTCCTTCGTGTCGCGGAGGCCGATGACCACGCTGAAGACGTGGCTCTTGGTCGCGAGCAGGGTCGTGAACTTGGTCTTCGTCTCGTCGGTCAGGTCGAAGTTCGTCTCGAAGTGCTTCTCGACCTTGTCGATGACCTCCTCGGCCGAGTGGAACACGAAGTCCTCTTCCTCTTCTTCGTCCTCGTCGTCGCCGGTGCCGCCGGCCTCGTCGTCCTTGTCGCCCTTCTTCTTGTTCTTGTCGAACAGGTCCTGCGCCGACCCGGTCTGCTCCTCGAACGCCTTGCGCCGGAACTCGTCGATCTTCTCCAGCACCGACCACGGCATCTCGTCGTTCGGCAGCAAGCTGCGCAGCACGACGAGCGGCGCGGTGTTGACGTTGATCCGCCCCTCGTTCGTCGCGGCAGTGTCCCCTTCGCCGCCGGTGCCCGAGCCGCCGTCCTCGCCCTCGCCGTCCCCCTCGCCGTCGCCGGCATCGTCGCCGCCGTCGTCGCCGCCGTCCGCGTTCGCGTCACCGGAACCGTCGCCCTCGTTCTTCGGATCGTCCTTGCTGCTGGCGTCGAACGGGTTCTTGAACTCCTCGTCCTCCTCGCTCTTCGGAACGGCCGAGTCGTCGTAGGTCTGGCTCGAGAACACCGTCGCGACGTCTTCGATGCCGGGCACGTAGCGCCGACCGTCGTCGTCGAGATACCCGTGCAGCATGAAGTCGGTCAGCACCGGGATCCCGATGAACTCCTCGAGCCCGAGCGGGAAGTACGTCTTCGGCGTGCCTTCCTCCTCCTCGATCTCCTTGCCCTCTTCGTCGACTTTCACGGGCTGCTTCGGTTTCGGGAAGTCGTCGGGGCGATCGCCCTTCAGCCACGCCTCCATGCCCTCGGCGATCTCGGTCGCTTCGCTGACGGACAGGTCGTGCTTCGAGTCTTCGCGGAACGTGTCGAGCAGCCGGATGAAGCGTTCCTTCGCCGCCTTGCGCGCGTCCTCGTCCTCGGTCGCGAGCTGCAGCACGTTGAACTTGCGATCCTCGTCGATCAGCCGCACCGAGACTTCGATCTCGCCCGCGTACGTCAGCTTGTCGAAGTTCGCCCAATCCTCTTCGGGCCCGACCGAGTCGGCCGGCGCGGACCTGGAATCCTCGCCGCCACCGCCCTCGCCGGTCACGTCACCGAATGGATCGCCGCCACCGGCGCCGCCGCCCGCGAGCGGATCGCCGCCCGAGTCGC
>JAEUIB010000714.1 GCA_016795255.1 Planctomycetota bacterium | reverse complement strand
GCACGCGGTTGTCGCTGACCACCGTGCCGAGCGTGAAACCCTGAAGCAGCCGATTCCGATCGGATCGGAACGCGTCGAACCGGACCGCGTCGAAGGGGCCTGCAACGAGAGCGGGCTGCGAATCGCTTCGCAGCCCGCTCTCGAAGAAGTCGTGCGAGCTCGAGTCTTCACGACCCGAGCGCGCGCGTGAAGGTCACTTCTTCTTGGCCTTCTTCGCAGCCTTCTTCGCAGCCTTCTTGGGGGCCTTCTTGGCCTTCTTGGCAACCGCCATGTTGCACCTTCCTTGAACTCGGGGAGAACTGCGACGAGCGAAGTGCTCGTCGACGCGCAGAAGATGACCGTTGATCGCTCGCGTGTCGAGCGCTTTTTTTCGCGTCACGCGCGCGCGGAGCGCAAGCGCACGAGCAACTCGTCGACGTCGCGCGGCAGCGGTGCATCGATCGCGAGCGTCGCGCGCGTGATCGGATGCGGCAACTCGAGGCGCTGCGCGTGCAGCACGAAGCGTTTGAACCGCAGCGGAAAGCGCGACGCGATCGCGTACTTGCGCTCGCCGACGAGCGGATGGCCGCGATCGACGAAGTGCAGTCGGATCTGGTTGAACCGACCGGTCTCCGGTTCGCACGCGACGAGCGCGGCGTGCGCGAACTGTTCGACGACGCGATAGTGCGTGATCGCGCTCTTGCCACCCGGGATCGGCGAGCGCGACGACGTCGCGTGCGCGCCTTGGTCGCGGATGAACGAACGGATCGTTCCCTCGGCCGGCTTCGGACGACCGTGGACGAGTGCGAGGTAGTGCTTGTGCACCGATCGGCCGCGGAACGCTTCGTCGAGCGCGGCCTTCGCGGCGTCGCTCTTCGCGAACACGACGACGCCACTCGTCTCGCGATCGAGTCGATGCACGGCGTGAGCTCGCTCGCCGCGCGTTCGGGCGCGCTGGGCCACCAGTCCGGCGAGATGCGGATCGTCCCGATGCGGCAACGCGACCGACAGCAGCCCCGGCGGCTTGTTCACGGCCAGCAGGTGTTCGTCCTCGAACAGGATCTGCAGTGGGGCGGGCATGCGCGGATCCTAGCGACGGTGTCGGCGGAGGCGCGCGCGGCGAGAACGCGCGAGTCGGGTGTCGGCGGAGGTTTCCGCGCGCGCGCCCAGTCTCTACGCTCGCCGCGTCGCGTGATCGATGCCGGATCGACGGTGTCGCAGCGCGACGTATCCGTATCGAACGCGAGGGTGATCGAAGATGGCCGGATCCGCGGCGTTGTTGATCGATCTCGAGAACTTCTTCCTCGGACGCGAGAGCAACTACTACCGGACCCATCAGGGCGGGACGTACGAGTTCCCGATCGACCTGGAGTCGCTGTGCAGCTTCGCGGCGGACATCTCCGGTCGGCAGCGGCTGGTCGTGCGCCGCGCGTACGCGAACTTCAACGACCGGCGGCCGGGCAGCGGCGAGCGGCAATGGGACTACTACTTGCAGCCGATGCCGCGCTTCCTGATGGAGCGGGGCGTCGAGCCGGTCCAAGTGTTCCGGTTCCCCGGCGGCGGCAACAAGAACGCGGCGGACATGCGATTGGCGATGGACGCGACCGTCCTCCGCCAGACGCCGACCGTGATCGATCTGTTCATCCTCGTCACCGGCGACGCCGACTTCATCCCGGTCGTGCTCGAGCTGCAGCGCACCGGCGCGCACGTGGTCGTCATCGGCGTCGAGGGGTGCACCAACTCGATCTTCCAGCGCTACTGCGATCGGTTCGAGTTCTTCGAGGACCTGCTCGCCGCACGCGAACTGCAGCGGCTCGACGATCACGACTTGACGCCGGTGCGCACCGCGATGCGTGCGATCCTCGAACGCCGTTCACCGATCAAGTTCGCCGCGGTGAAGCCGCTGTTGTCCGACGAGCTCGGCACGCCGTTCAACCCGTCGCGCTGGGGTTGCGATTCGACCGGGGACTTCCTGCGCAAGCACGCGTCGTCGCTCGGAGTCGTGCTGAAGCGCGGCGAACACGACTGGGAAGTCAGTCCGCGCGTGAGCGACGAGTCCATCGTCGACGGCGCGGCCACGGCGCAAGACGCGTCCGCGCTGCCGGACGCAGGCGCCGAAGTCCCGTCCGAGGGACACTCGGTCGAGACGTACGTCGAGACGCTGCGCACCGGGATGCCGCGCTGCTACGTCGTCGGGAACTCCGACCTGCGGGCGATCACCGACGCCGTGTTCCAGACCGTGACCGACGGTTCGGGAAAGCGCATCGCGGTCATGCATCCGGACCTGTTGAACCGTGTCACCGAAACCTGTGACGCGAACGGCATGGAAGAAGCCGGTCGCAAGGTGCGCGACGTCACGTTCCAACTGTTCAAGGCCGGCTGCTTCCAATGCGCGGTCGAAGGTCCTCAGTACGGACTGACCGACTTCCACTGGTCGAAGCCGGCGATGCTCGCGCCCGACCTCGATTCGCCGTCGGCGCTGCGGCGCCGCTGCTTCGACTACCTGATCAAGCTGCTCGGCCGCAGGCTCGAGCTGCGCGGCGCGTCACAACGCGTGCAGTTGGCGCCGGTGCTCGAGCTGCTGTGCGGCGCCGAACCTCACGAGGACGACGTGGCCTTGGTCCGCGAGCTGCTCGCCGAGAAGCCGTAGGTCACGCTGCGCGGTGCGAGCAGCGCCGCTTGCAGGTAGTCCTCGAAGTTGCGGACGTCGTCGACGTTCACCGCGAGGCCCCAGTCGAGCATCTGCGACGCGAGCGCGCGTTGACGCGCCTTCGCCCAACTGACGCTGAAGCAGTTGATCCCGGCGGCGCGCAAGCGATCGAGTGCTTCGAGCGCGGCTTCGGGGAACGCGGCGACGAGCGGCTCGACGAAGTCGACGGAGCAGTCGACGGTCGCCAGCGGGAAGCGCTCGGCCAGTCGGCGGAAGCCGCTCTCGCGCAACCGCTCGAGCGGCGCCGAGAACCACAGCGAGTCGGCGTCGATCGTGCGTCGCTCGAGCGCCGCGAACACGAGCGGAAGTTCGTCGGCGTCGACGGCGAGGCGCAGCCGCAGGCCGCGTCGTCCGCCGAGGACGCGCTCCGCGACCCGATCGAGCGACAGCGCGCGTTCGGCGGGATGCCACGGGGACTCGTCGTACGAATCGCGCCGCGCGACGAGCTTGCCGCTCGGATCGACGCGCACGGTGCAGGCCGCGACGTGGACCGGGCGGCGCAGGAACTCGTCGATCGCGTCGTCGCTGTCGACGCCGTCCCAGACGAGCCGCACGTGGCGCGGCAGGTCGAGATCCGGCGCGAGACGCGTGACGTCCCAGCGGGAGCCTTGGACGACCCCCGGACCGACGCGCCGTCGCGTGTTCAGCAGTTGACTCGCGAGCAGGAACAGCACGGGTTCGTCGCGGCACGCGTTCCTCATCGCTTCGATCGCGAGCGGGTCGTCGTCGATGACGGCGGCGATCTCGAACCCGGCGTCGCGGAAGCGCCGCAGGCCGTCGACCTTCGCCGCGTACGGATCCGAGCACGCGTCGGCGCGCATCGAGAGGCGCTCGGTGCCGAACGACACGCGGTACTCGCGACCGAGCGCGTTCAGCGCCTCGAGGGTCTCGGCGCGGCGACTCTCCGGACGCGACGAGTTGAGGCCGACCTCGACCCCGGGCTGCAGCGTCAGCCAGCGGATCACGTCGAGCACGCCGCGGAACGGGCGGTGCCCTGCGAGCGCGCTGTCGGACTCGATCGCGTGCCCGCGCAGGAATGCGCGCAGGTCCTGAACGACCGGGTCGGGCACGGCTCGATGGGCGCACAGCGCGGCGAGCGGCGCGCCGTCGGTCGACGCGTCCTCGATCGCGAGTCCGGCGAACCACGCCGAGCTCCGCGCTCGGTCGAACGCCGCGAGTCGGTGTGCGGCGAGAGCACGCATGTCGAGGATCGTGCCGTCGATGTCGAACAGCACGATCCGCGGCGCGCCGACGCCGCGCTGCGATACGGCCAGGTGGCGTGCGAGCGTGCGCATCCAATCCCCTGACAGGGAAGACTTTGCGGAATCACGGGCGACGCGGTGGGGTGTCGTGGTGGTCATCATGCGGAGCACTCGAATCCAGACCGGTCAGCCCCGGCGCAAGTCGAGGTCAAGAACCGGTGAATTCGCCGCGTTCGTGCGTGAGAGCGCCCATCTCTCAAAAATGGAGCACGACCTCAGTTTCGTGCTACAACAGGTCGACTTGTGTGGGTCTTCGACGAGGGTCTCGGTCGCGGCGACCGTCCCTATCTGGCTGTTCACGGGGGGCATTGTCCGTTCGGGCATTGTCCGACGCGCGCTGTCCGTCCCGACGGATTACGCGGCCGGGTGAATCCACGCGGAGCGCCGCGGAGGGCACGAGCATGCGCGTCACTCTGATCTACGCCAAATCCCGACTGATCAAGCAGAAGTCGGCGGGCATCGGCGGGTTCGACAACGCTCCCGGCGAGTACGCCCGCGACGACATCTTCCCGCCGCTCGGCATCGCGTCGATCGGCGCCGTGCTGCTCGAGAAGGGGCACGACGTCAAGCTGATCGACGACTCGATCGAAGACGAAGCGACGCTGGTCGAAGCGATCAAGTGGGCCGACGTCGTCGGCGTTTCGGCGCTGACGTCGAACGCACGCCGCGGCCGAGAGATCGGGCACCAGGCGAAGAATCTCGGCAAGTTCGTCGTGCTCGGTGGTCCGCATCCGACGGTCGCGCCCGAGTACTTCCTGAACGACGGCTGCTGCGACATCACGGTGCAGAGCGAAGGCGACTACACGATGCCGGAGGTGGTCGAGAAGAAGGACCATCCGGAGACGTGGGACTCGATCCTCGGCGTCACGTTCCTGCGCGACGGCAAGATGATCGCGACGCCGCGCCGGCCGTTCATCAAGAACCTCGATGAGCTGCCGTACCCGGCGTACCACCTCTACGACATGCCCCGGTACTTCAAGTTCATGGTGAACCCGGGCATCCCGATCGTGTCGTCGCGCGGCTGCCCATATTCGTGCACGTTCTGCGACGAGGAGATGACTCCTCGCAGCTACCGCGCGATGTCCGCGAAGCGCACGGTCGACCTCATGGAGAAGCTGCTGCGCGAGTACGACCCGCCGCAGTTGTTCTTCTTCGACGACCTGTTCACGATCCAGAAGAAGCGCGTGATGTCGATCTGCGACGACATCATCGAGCGCGGCATGTTCGTCGAATGGTCGTGCGAATCGCGCGTCGACACCGTGACGTTCGACATGCTGCGCGCGATGCGTCGCGCCGGCTGCATCAAGATCTATTACGGCCTGGAGTCGGGCTCGCCGAACCAGCTGGTCGCGATCAAGAAGAAGGTCACGCCGGAAGGCATCTTGAACGGCGCGAAGCTGAATCGCGAGATCGGGATGTACTACAAGTTCTTCATCATCTTCGGGTTCCCCGGAGAGACCGACGAAGACCACAAGTGCACCGAGCAGATCGTCACGCAGGCGATGCCGCACAACATCGCCGTGTCGCTGCTGTGCCCGCACAAGGGCACCGAGGTCTACGAGCAGGTCAAGGACCGCATCATCCAGCACCCGGAAGACGTCGAGTACGGCTACTGGCACCAGACGGAGATGTGGAAGCACGACCGCTACACGTACGCGCAACTGCAAGAGGCTCGCGATTGGCTGACGAGCCAGCACCGCAAGAAGTGCATGGGCTTCACGGCCCGTCTGCAGCGCAAGTGGGAACGTCTGGTCGCGCTCGTCCGGCATCCGGAGCTGATCCGCGACCTCATGGAGATCCGCGCGCGGCGCAAGGCGTATCGCAAGCGCGTCGCGGGCTGGGTCGGCAAGGACGGTCGCATGACCGTCGATGCGAAGGTCAGCAAGCCGTCGACGCCGTCGACCGCGGAGCGCAAGCCCGTCAACGTCGGCTGATCGTCGCTCGCGACGAAACGTGATCGAACTCAGGAGGCGCCGAGCCGAGCTCGGCGCCTCCTCGTCGTTCCTGGCCGAACGATCCGCGGACTCCGCGCGGTCGGCACGAAATGTCGCACCAAAAACTCCCGTCACGACCTGCGGTCGTGGGACATGTTGCGGGACTCCCTTCGACGCGGCAGTTCTCCCCAGTTCCACACTGCCGCGCTGGGGACCCAACTCCACGGAGATGACATGTCCCTCGCTGTTCGTGCCGCGGCAGCTCTCGCCGCGAGCCTCTCGTTCGTTCCATCCGTTCAGGCGACGGGTTGCACCGGCGACCCCGGATACAAGCTGACGATCACTCCGAACGACGTGAAGATCGGCACGCCGTTCACGACGAAGATCCAAGCGCCCCCCGGTGACCTGATCGTGCTGCTCTACGCGTCGTCGAGCGGTCCGACTCCGACGCCGTACGGGCTGTTGTGCGTCGGTCTGCCGTTGCTCGGATCCGCCGCGTTCGTCATGCCGGCGCCCGAGGTCGAGTTCCCGCACCTCGTCGACTGCGTGCCGTCGTACGTGGGCTTCGTCGGCCACGTCCAATTCGTCGCCGCGAGCGGCCAGCAGCCCGGCGTGATCCACCGCTCGAACTCGCAGACGATCAAGCTCGTGGCGGGCTCGTGCCCCGTCGGCGGGTTCTACTGCGGTGACCTCGTCACGTTCCGCCAGGACGATTGGGCGGGTGACGACTGCGGCAAGAACACCGCGGGGAACCTGCGCGACGACTACTTCGATGACGTGTTCCCGAACGACCTGCTCATCGGCGACGAGGACGGGCTGGACGGCGACGGCGTCTACGCGGTGAAGCTGACGTCGTCGTGGAAGGTCGCGAAGTTCCTGCCGCAGGACGGCAAGTCCGGCGCGCTGAAGCAGGACGCGACGAACCCGACGTGGACCGCAGCCGGTCAGCTCGCCGGTGAGTTGGTCGCCGCGAAGTTGAACGTCGCGTTCGACGAGGCTGGGAAATTCGACCCGATCAAGAAGCGCGACGATCTGAAGCTCGCGGACATGCTGTTCGCGACGGGGGTCGACGTGAAGCTCATCGGGTTGTCGGTCGCCGAGGTGATCGCGCTCGCCGACCTCGCGATCGGCGGCGGAGTGCCGATGCCGCTCGACGTCGACGGCGACGCCCAGGGTGACGTCAGCCACTACGAGCTCCGCAAGGCGCTCGAGAAGTTCAACGCGAACTTCGCCGGCGGCACGTCCAACGACGGCATCCTCGTCTCGCCGTAAGTCGCTTCGTGTCCTCGAGATCTCGCGCTTCGAGGCGACTTCGCCGCGGAGCGCGAGATCTGTTCCTCCCGACTTTCCAGACCGCCGTCCATCGGTCATACTTCGGCCGCGCTTCCGAGACGGCACTGCCGGTGCACGCCGTCGGAGGCGATGTCGCCCCGAACGCGACGACTTCATCCCCAGCGGAGATTCCATGTTCGCGCTTGATCGGCTTTCTGCCGTGCTCGCTGCTTCCGTCCTCACCCTGGCCCCTGCTTCCCTCGCGAACGACTGCGCCGGCGACGCCGGCTACGTCCTGTCGATCGTCCCGAACCAGGTGATGATCGGGACGCCGTTCTCGACCACCATCCAGGCACCGGCCGGTGAACTCGTCATCCTCATGTACTCGTCGACGCCCGGCCCGACGCCGACCGCGTACGGCACGCTCTGCATCGGCTTGCCGCTGCTCGGCACCGCCGCGTTCGTGATGCCGCCCGAAGACGTCTCGTTCCCGCACTACGTCGACTGCAACTCGCAGTACGTCGGCTTCACCGGTCACGTCCAGTTCTTCGCGGCGAACCTGAGCCAGGGCACCGTCCATCGCTCGAACTCGCAGACGGTCTCGCTCGAACCGGGCTCGTGCCCGGCCGGTGGGTTCTTCGCCGGCGACCTCGCGACGTACACGCAGGGCGGCTGGGGTCAGAAGTGCGCGGGCAACAACGTCGGCTGTCTGCGTAACGCGCACTTCGCGACGGTGTTCCCGAACGGCTTGATCCTCGGTGACGAGGACGGCGTCGACGGCGACAACGCGTTCGCGCTCGTGCTGACGTCCGCTGCGGCCGTCGAAGCCCTGCTGCCGACCGGCGGCAAGGCCGGCGCGTTCACGGCCGACCTGACGAACCCGACGTCGACGTCGGCCGGTGTGTTCGCCGGTCAGCTCGCCGCGGCGAAGCTGAACGTCGCGTTCGACTTCGCCGGCTTCTTCGACGCGAAGAAGGTCCGCGACGACCTCCACGTCGCCGACATGCTGTACCAGGCCGGTGTGCATCCGAAGCTGAACGGCTTCTCGGTGCTCGAAATCATCGATCTGGCCGACCAGGCGATCAGCGGCGCGGCCGCGATGCCGATGGACGTCGACGGCGACCTGATCGGTGATGTCGGCTTCTCCGACCTCAGCCAGGCGCTGGACATGTTCAACAACAACTTCGACAACGCGAACCAGAACCTGGGCGTCCTGACGTCGCCCTGATCCGCGACGCTGCGCTCGACGACGTGCCGGCTCCGCGACCGCGGGGCC
>JAEUIB010000703.1 GCA_016795255.1 Planctomycetota bacterium | reverse complement strand
CTCGCGAAGGGCGTCGCGCGCTTGGTCTCTCCGGTCACCGGCGCGATCGTGAAGAGCTTCGTCGCACCGCCGAGCTCCTCCGAGGTCACCGGCGCGCATCTCGCACGCGGCACCGACGTCGACGGCGACGGCATCGGCGAGTTCGCGATCGTCTCGCTGATCCCCGGTGGCACCGGCGGAACCGCGCGCGTGTACTCCGGCGTCGATGCCCACTCGATCGGCCAGGTGTCGAAGCCGTACGACGACCCGATCGCGTCGATCGCGTTGCTCGATCACAACGGCGACGGCCGGGCGGACCTCGCGCTCGCGGATGCGCAACACACGCTCGGAACGTCGTGGGGCGCGGGCCGCGTCGAGATCCACAGCATCGCGTGCGGCGACGTGTCGACGATCGGCTTCTCGTGCACGGCGTCGACGGGGATCGCGCCGACGCTCGACGTCGGACATTGCGCCGCGCGGGGGACGTCCTCCGAGATCCGCGTCCAGCACGGCACCGGCGGGGCGCTCTGCGTCCTCTTCGCCGCGGTCTCGCAGACGCTGATCCCGTTGCCCGGTGGATGCTTCCAGTACGTGCCGTTGACGTCGACGCTCGTCGCCGCCGACTCGCTGATCGGACTCGGCCCGGGCAATGGCGCGCACAGCTGGACCGTGCCGTTGGCGACGACGTCGCCCGCGACCTTCTTCGTCCAGGCGTTGGTGCAAGACTCCGGCGCGGCATTGGGGTTCACGGCCACGAACGCGGTCAAGGTCGACGTGCGTTGACGCGCGCGATCACCGCGCCGACGCGAACGCTCCGACCCGCTCGTAGACGACGATGACGGGATGCACCGCGGTTCCGAGCACGATCGGGTGCCGGACCGGCGGCACGAATTCGCGCGCCCGCACGAACTTCGCACCCAAGTAGTCGACGTCCGCGTCGCTTTCGATCGAGAAGCTCACGCGATCGCGGGGCATGTCCGACAGGAACCAACTGAGCACCAACACGTCGGGCGCCGGCGGTGGTCGGCTCTGCGTCGCGGCCGGGGACATTGCTTCCACGTGCGGCCACGGGGGCAGCAACACGTCGGCGCCGTTCAGCGACAGCGACGCCACGATCCGGTGTTCCGGCCGATAGCGCTCGCGCACGAACGCCTCGGCGGCGATGCGCGTGTCGGTGGCTCCAAGGAGTTCGACCCCGCCGACCGTCGACCACGCGTTCGAGCCCAGGACGAGCACTGCGCAGAGCGCCGCTGCACGCGCGTGCCCGCGGCGCGCGAGCGCGGCGATGGCGGCGCTCGCGAGCGCGAGCGCCGCCAGTTGCATCGGCAGAGTGAATCGCAGCATCACGTAGCCGATCGGCGCGAGGAACGACGCGAAGTACGCGAGCGACGGCGCGACGATCAACAGCACCGCGCGGGGTCGCGTTCGGGCGAGGCCGATCGCCGCGATCACGCCGAGCACCGCGCACGGCCAGCCGACGCCGTCGACGACGAAGCGCCCGACCATCCCGCCGAGTCGAGCGAGCCCCGTGAGCGTCGCGTCGACCTGGCGGAACGGCGCGGATCCGTCGCCACGCACGAACGCGAGGTGGGCTCGGAACCAGTCGGTGTCGAACGGAATGCCGGGCAGGAGCAGCACGGGAACGGCTGCGACGACGGTGGCCAGCGCGATCGCGCCCCACGGCAAGCGGCGCGTCGTGTCCTCGGCCAACTCGCCCGGGCGTGCGAAGGCCCACACCGCGATGGGCGCGAAGCCGACGAACAGCCCGTATGCCTGGTCCTTCGTGCCGACGGCGAGTCCGGCGCAGAGGGCTCCGACGAGCAGTCGCCGCGCGCTTCCGCGGACGATCGCTTCGTTCACGAACGCGAGCCCGAGCATCGCGAGCGCGAGGTACGGAACGTCGGTGTTCAGCTGCTTCACGTAGTGCACGACGACCGGCGTGCACGAACACGTCGCCGCGGCGATCGTCGCGGCCTCGACGCCGAACACCGATCGGACCCAGCGCCAGACGGCGTAGACGAGCACCAGCCCGAACGCGGCGACGACCGCTCGACCGACCAGGATCAGCTCCGTGATCCGCTCACCGATCGGATCCGGGGTCGCGACGTCGGTCTCGGCACGCCAGATCTCCGCCGCGCGCCGATCCAGATCCGCCCGCAACGCGTCGGTCGAGCCGGGCCCGTGGACGACGAGCATCCACGCACGCTGAGCGGTACCTACGACGCGGAACAGCAACGCGGGGTAACGCAGCGCGGACAGCGACCAGCCGTACGGCCCGGGCTCGAACGGCGCCATCGTGGTCGCGGGGTGCAACGCGTCGACCGAGCGATCGACGACGATGTCCGAGAGGTCGTGGTCGAGCCGGACCCCGAACGTGATAGATCGGAAGA
>JAEUIB010000688.1 GCA_016795255.1 Planctomycetota bacterium | reverse complement strand
GGCCCCGCTGGTCGCGAAGAACCTCGTCGAGAACGTCGAGTTCGGCCTCGGCATCGACGCCGGCGCCTCGAGCACGCGGTTGCTCGGCAACGTCGTCCGCAACGTCTCGGACCAAGTTTCGATCCGGCTGAACGGCGGCGGGTGCGAGGCGATCGGCAATCGCGTCGAGTTCGGCAGCGACGACGACTACGCGTTCTACGTCGCCGGATCGAGCTGCGTTCTCGTCGGCAACACGATCCGCGACTACACGTCGGTCGGCATCTCGGTCCAGGCGACCGCGATGGGGAGCGAGCTGCGGAAGAACCGGCTCGATCGCACCGGCACCGAGACCGAGATCGCGATCGAGATCCTCGCGGAGAACGTGACGCTGACCGGCAATCGCGTCGGCGCGTGCGACGGCGCCGGCATCGCGATCCAGGCCGAAGGTGCGAACGTGACCGGCAACGTCGTCAAGGCGTCGATGCGCGACGGCATCCGCCTCGCCGCCGGCTTCGGCGGCGTCGTGCTCGTCGGCAACAAGATCAGCGCGTGTCTCGGCGAGGGCATCGACCTCCGATCGCAGCCGGCGTCGTTCGAGAAGAACGTCGTCCAAGGCAATCGCACCGACGTCGCGACGACGTTCCTGCCGTCGTTCTCGTCGACCAACAAGATCGGCTCGGTCGGGACCTCCGACCTCGACTGATGCTCGCTGCGTCACGCACCCCACGATGAACCCACGAAACGGACTCACGACCATGAACCGCTGCTTCCTCGGCCTCCTCGTCACTTCCGCCCTCGCGCCGTGGTGCGCCGCCGAGACCCTGCTCGTCCCGAAACAGTTCCCGACGATCCAGGCGGCGGTCGATGCCGCGGTCGGTGGGGACGTCGTCTCGGTCGGGCCGGGCGTCTACGCCGAGTCGGTGTCGATCGTCGGCAAGGCGATCACGCTGCGCGGCAAGGGCGCCAAGTCGATCATCGAGGGGCGCAAGAACGGCCTCTCGATCGGCGCGTGCGTCGTCGTCACGAACGCGCCGGGCGCGGTCGTCGAGAACCTGACGGTGCGCCTCGCGACCGGCTCGGGCGACAACGGCATGGGCGTGCGCGCGTTCAGCGACGACGTCACCGTGCGCAAGGTCCGAGCCTTGGCGTGTGCGACGACGGGCATCCTCGTGGTCGGAGCGGTCGCGACGGTCGACGGCTGCGTCGTCGAGAATTGCGAAGGCGGCATCCAGATCACGTCGGTCGGCGGTCTGGTGACGGGGTGCGCGGTCCGTCGCGACGGATCGGTCGGGTTCATGGTGTCGGGCCAGGCATGCACGGTTCGCAAGTGCGTCGTCGACACCATCGAGGACGGCGAAGGGATCCGCCTCGACGCCAACATGTCGGGTGTCGTCGACTGCAAGGTGCGGAACGTCGCCGACAACGCCGGCGTGCGTTTGAGCTCCAACTTCCAGTCGGCGACGAACGTCGACGTCCGGCAGATCGGCGACGAGAACGCGGGGATCGCGGTGATGGGTGCGAACTCGTTGGTGCTGAACTCGCGCGTCCGGGACTGCAACGGCGAGGGCATCGCGATCTTCGTCGGCGCTTCGACTTGCGAAGTGCGCGGCAACACGATCGAGCGCGCCGGTACCGACGAGAACCCGGGCCTGCTCGACGAGGGCGTGGGAAGCGTGATCGAGGACAACGTCGTGCTCGACTCCGACGGTCACGGGATCTGGTTGACCAAGGCGAACGCCGTCTGCGCGGGGAACCGCGTCGAGCGCAGCCGACTCGACGGCATCCACCTGAACTCCGGGCTCGCGGGGGTGCAGTTGACGGACAACGTCGTGCGGTTCCAGCACGGCGAAGGGCTCGATCTGCGGTCGATCCCGGCGACGATGACCGGGAACACGGCGATCAAGAACCGCACGGACTTCGTGACGACCGTGAACGGGTTCACGCTGCCGGCGACCAACGTCGCCGCGACGTCCGGTTCGCCTCAGGTCGATTGACGGGTTACTCTGCCGAGAATTCCACTCGAAGCGTGACGACCGCGGTGCTGCGCGGATCACGCCAGGAGGAGACTTCCACCATGCGTCATCTATCCGTTGCGCTCTGCGCCATCACGAGTTGGATCGGGTCCGACCTCGCTGCGGCGACCCTGAAGGTGCCGGCCCAGTTCAGTTCGATCCAGGCCGCGCTGAACGCCGCGAGCCCCGGCGACACCGTGCTGGTCAAGGCCGGTGTGTACTTCGAGAACCTGACGCTGATCGTCCCGAACGTCCACCTGAAGGCCCAAGGCAAGGTGATCGTGGACGGCTTCGCGGCCGGTCTGCCGCACGGCGCCGCGCTGTTCATCGCCGGCCCGGCGACGGGAGCCCGGGTGACCGGCCTGACTCTGCGCCACGCGCGGACGAGCGTCGCGCTCGGATTCGGCCTGGTGAACAACGCCAACGAGGTCGTGCTGACCAAGGTGACGGTGCAGGCCGCGGAACTGGCCGGCATCCGGACCGAAGGCGACGACGTGACGATTCGCCAATGCGTCGTCGAAGGCTGCAACGGCGGCATCGAAGCGTTCGGCATGGATCAGACCATCGAGAAGTGCGTCGTGCGCGCCGACGGGCTGGGCGGAATCCACGTGATGCAGAAGTACGCGACGATCCGCAACAACCGCATCGAGAACATCGAGGACGGCGTCGGGATCCACGTGGCCGCCGACTTCGTCACGGTCTCGGGGAACCGCATCGAGCGGATCTTCGACGAAACCGGGTTGCAGCTCGACGGCAACTCGATCGTCGCGACGAACAACGTCATCCGCTCGATCGGCAACGACAGTCGTGCGATCCGCATCGCGGGAACGAATTGTGAGGTGCGGAGCAACCGCATCACCGACTGCGTCAGCTCGGCGATCTACCTCTCCGGCACGGCGAAGGAGACGATCCTCGCGAAGAACGTCATCGAACGCTGTGGCACCGAAGAGGAGGCGTGCGTCTACGCCACCGGCATCTACACGCCCCCCCTCGGCAACTCGATCCGGTTCGCCGACGGCGACGGCATCTACGTGGCGGCGACGGGCGTGACGATGGACGGCAACCGCGTGCTGAGCGGCAACAACGACGGGATCTACGTCGCGCCGGCGGGGACTTCGTCGGAGCTGCGGAAGAACGTCGTGCGCAACAACCTCGGGGAAGGCTTCGACATCGCGAGTGAGCCTGCGGTGTTCAAAGGCAATGTCGC
>JAEUIB010000678.1 GCA_016795255.1 Planctomycetota bacterium | reverse complement strand
ACGCGCCGATCTCCGCGTTCAGCAGGTTCACGAAGGACCACTTCGGCCACTCCCACGGCGACCGGATGTAATACGCCGGCAGCCACGGGAACAGGAACTCGCCGTCACGGGACATGCCCGGGGCGACGAGGAACGACGAAGCACGCTTGCGCTTCAGTTCGCCCCACCAGATCGGATCGCCGCCCGACCAGCGTTCGCAGCGGCCCAGATAGTCCTGGTACCGGTAGTAGCGCAAGACCGGGATGCCCCGTTCCTTCTCCCACCACAGCGGCCCGAAGCGCTGCTCGTCCGTGCCGGCGCGCCACGCTTCGTTCCAGCCGGCGCCGATCCCGAGGTACGGAGTGAGGCGCGCTTGGATCGACGCGCCGTATCCCGCGGCGACGCTGATCGGGATCGCGTCGTAGAGGTCGAGCGCGCGATCCTGGGTGTATTGGCAACCCAGCGTCGTCATCAGCAGCAGCACACTCGACACGCGCATCATGCTCGGCTCTCCACACCAGACCTCGGCGAGCGCTCGGACGGCGGAATCCGTCGGCGTTACCGATCGAGCGCCTTGACCGAATCCACGATCTGCAGCAGACGCAGTCGGATCTCGCGACCCTGCTCCTGCGCCTTCGTCAGGCGTTCGATCTCGGCACGATAGAACACGAGATACGGCTCGTACGCCTTCTTGATGCGATCCGCCATCGCCGACAGTTCGCGCTCGAACGTGCGCGAGAGCTGCGCGCGGAACTCGCGCACGAGCTCGTCGACGCGCAGCGAGAAGCGATGCATGAGCGCCCGCTTCTTCTTCGGCAGGATCACGAACCCGGTCGTGAACAGCACGCCGGCGGCGAGGACGCCGGTCACGTCGAGCAGGATCCCGGACAGCAGCGCAACGAGCAGCGCGCCGAGGCCGACCGCTCCGACGTGGACGCCGACCTGCTGCAAGATCCCGCGGTAGGCCGCTTCGGCGACGCGCTTGCATTCGCCTTCGACGTCGAAGCGCGCGATCTCGTGAGCGAACGCGTCGCGGATGTCCGCGACCAGCCGCTCGCGGTTGTAGTCGAACGTGTTCTGCGTCGGATCCGGCGCGACGACGCGGCCCTTGTACTTGCCGGTGACGAGATGCTCGGTGACGAAGCGCAGTGCGCGCTCGAACAGCGCGATCTGTTCCTTCATCAGGAAGTCGGTCGCGTCGTGGATCGTGTCGCCGATGCGGTCCTTCAGATCGGCGACGACCTTCGTCTCGAACAACGCGCGGAACTTCGCGTCGTCGCGCAGCAAGCCGAAGTTCGACAGCTTCAACTGCTCTTCGAAGAACACGTGTCCGCGACGCTCGAACTCGCGCAGCAGGTCGTAGATGCGCACGACGTGCGAATCGACGCGCTGACGCAGTTCGACGGCCTTCTGGGCCACCTGCGCATCGAGGTCGTTCAGCGCCTGGAAGTCGCGATCGAGGTGTTCGCGTCGATCGCGCATCGTCGCGTCGAGATCGCCGAGCAGCGCGAGTCCGGACTCGACCGGGCTCGACAGCTTCAACTTCACGCGCTCGCGCTCCGCGAGGCTCGACAGCAAGTAGTCCTTCAGCGCCGGCAAGCCGCTGGCCGCGAGCGCGGCCGCGTCGTTCGCAGCGACCGCCTTCGTCGCCTGCCGCGCCGACAGCGCGAACACGCGCGGTTCGAAGTCGTAGAAGCGGCGACAGTTGTCCTTGATGTAGTCGACGACGGGCTGCAGTTCCTCGGGCTCGCGGGCGTCGATCTTCGTCAGCACGAAGATCACGCGGCGTCGCCACTTGTCGTTCAGCAGGTTCAGGAACTGGTGTTCGGACTCGGAGAACGGCCGGTCGATCGACGTCACGAACAGCGTCAGGTCGGCCTTCGGGATGAACGACTCGGTGATCGACTGGTGCTGGCGCACGATCGAGTTGGTGCCGGGCGTGTCGACGAGCTGGAACAGCCGCAGCATCTCGTTCGGGAACACGCGTTCGACGACGAACTCGGCTCGCACCGTTTCGCCGCGCTGGTCGCCGTGACGCAGCACGTAGATGCGGTCCGTCAGCGGCAGCGGGCCTTCCTCTTGGACCTTCGTGCCGAGCAGCGCGTTGATCAGCGACGACTTGCCGGACTTCACTTCGCCGACGACGACGAGCAGGAAGAACTCGTCGAGGTGTTCGCGGACGAGGCGGGCGGCGACGGCCGCCTTGCCGTCGTGTTCGAGCAGCTCCGCGAGCACGACCAGCGCATCGAGCGCGACGCGCGAATCGGCGAGCAACGTCGCCGCGCGTTCGCCGAGCAGGTCGGTCAGGGATGGATCGGTCATGGTCGTCGGACGCTCCGCGCCGCGGCCGTGCCGACCGCGCGCGACCCTTCTAACGCACCGCGTGCTCGATCCGCGCCGGTGAACTTCAACGGGTGGTCGACGGACCTGCTCAACGGGCGGTCAGCTCCTCGATGACGCGCTCGATGCTGCGCGCGCAGACGGCGCAGAACTCGTTGCGGTTGCGGCTGAACATCACGCAGTCGACTTCGGGGCGGTACAGGCCACGCGCCTGGTACATCGCGCCCTCGTACGCGCCGATCGAATGGCGCGCGAGTTCGGCATCGAGCAGTTGCTTCGTCGCGGCCTTCTCCTCGGCGAACAGCGCCTCGAGTTCCTCGTCCTTCGCGCCCTTCGCGACGAGGTCGGCTCGCCGCTGTTGGAACTGCTTCGACAGCGTCGTGAACGCGTCCTTGTCCCACGGCGTCGGGAGCGGCGTGTCCGCCTTGACGAGGTCCTTCCACTTCAACTGCGCCGGGTCGAGCAGCGCCGTGACGTTCGTCTCCCACGGTTCGACCTGGGGCGGCGTGAACTCGGAGTACGCGACCGGCGAGGTGAAGTACTCGTCCGCCAAGGCGGCGAACGAATGGCCGAACTCGTGGACGAACAGGTACTCGCTGACCTCCGACCGCGCCGCGGCCGTCGAGTACAGACGGAAGATGCCTCCTCCGCCGTACTTACGTTCGTTCAGTAGCACCACGACCGTGTCGTACGGGGCGGCCGCCGCGACGTCGCGCCAGCGCCGGTCGTCCTGCAGCAGGACGTAGCGATCGGAGTCGAACGTGTTGAACGTCGCGCCGAGAGCGCTTTGGCGCCACTCGCCCTGTCGGGGCTTCGAGATCCCCGACTTCGGCGACGGCGGCGCGATCGCGCGGACGTTGAACTTCCCGGCGTGCGTCTTGTACGGCTCGGTCGCGAACAGCGCGCGGACGAGCCGCTCCGCGTCCGCGCGGAACGCACCCTTTTCCGCGGCGGTGTAGCCGTCGCCGAGCAACAGCAGGTCGACGTGCGAGCTCGGATCGCCGCGCTCGACGATGACGAGGACGTCTTGATTGACCGGCTTCTGGCGCTCGATCACCAACGACTTCGGGTCGATCGTCGTCCGGAACCACTCGACGAACTGCTGGCGGGCGTCGCGCTTCTCGAGCGCGAGCACGATCGGAGCCTTCGGTTCGGGGATCCGGACGGCCTCCGCGAACGTGCGCCGACCGGGCAATTTGGCCTCGTCGGTGGTCACCCATTCGCCGAAGACCGAGCAGAACCCCTGCGTGTACAGCACCGTGTCGGTCGACGCGTCGCGGACGACGACGCGATAGAGGCCGAGACCGGTGCCGTCGATCAGCCGCGCCTTGTTCCCCGGCCACTGGCCTTCGGTCCGGATCCGGTCGACCGACGCGAACTCCTCGCCGGCCCGACCGGTGTGGAACAGGTCGATCCGCAGGACCCGATCCTCGAAGTGGGTGGCGAACGCTGCCGCGGACCCGGCCGGAGCCGCGGTCGGACCCGGTCCGACCGGAACGGGATTCTGGGGGATCGGCTGGCACAGAACGGCCAACACCAAGGCGGTCAGGGCGGACATGGCGTACCTGTGAGGAGGTCGACCTCGACGAATCGTCGTGGTGGTGGTTCGGGAGTCGGGCCGGCCACATTAAAGGAAGGTTCGGCAGCCTGTTGCGACCGAGCGGCTCCGAAGCGGTTCGGCCCGCGGTTTGCCCACGACCTCGGATCGAAGGACCGACGGTCGGCGGGCCGGATAGGCG
>JAEUIB010000673.1 GCA_016795255.1 Planctomycetota bacterium | reverse complement strand
GCGCGCCGATGTCCTCGTGCTGTCGGGCAGCGTGCCGCCTGGTTGCAACGCATCGCTGTACGCGCGTCTGATCCGCGCCGCACGCGAACGCGGCGTGCCGAGCGTCGTCGACGCCCACGGCGCCACACTGCGTGCCGCCGTCGCCGCGACGCCGTCGGTGATCGTGCCGAACGAGCGCGAGTTCGCGCAGTGGCTCGGCCTCGCGATCGTCGATGGTGTCGACGAGACGACGTTGGTCGACGGCGCGCGACGTTTGCTCGAGCGCGGGATGCTCGCGGTGGTCGTCAAGCAGGGCGAGCGCGGCGTGCTGTGCATCGAGCGTGAACGCGTGACGCGCGTCGCCGGATTGCCTCGCGTCGGCAACGCCACCGGATCCGGTGATGTCGTGACGGCTCACGTCGCGCTCGCGCTCGCGCGGCGGTGGCCGATCGTCGTCGCGTTGCCGCGGGCGGTTGCAGCCGCCGGTGCGAATCTCGCGCATGAGCAGCCCGCGCATTACCGCGAGCGGGAGGTTTTGGAGTTGATGGTCGCGGTCGAGGTGAGAACGACCCTTTGACACGAGATCGGGCTGCTCGAATCACGGCACGGTCGCGAATCCTGGGTTAGATTCCTCGCGTGACCGACCGGATCGAAGCGCCCTCACTGTCGTTCGACGTCCTCTGGGCCGAGGCTGCGCCTCGTCTTTACGCCTGGGCCGTACTGCACTTACGGCCGGCCGTTCGGCGGCGGCTCGACCCCGAGGACGTCCTGCAGGAAGTCGCCTGCCGGGCCTACGCGCAGTTCGCGCAGTTCGACGCCTCGCGGGGGCCGTTTAGGGCTTGGGTCTTCGGATTCGCTCGCAACGTGCTCAGCGAAGGCATGCGCCGACTCACCTCGATGAAAGGCGCGCTGCCCGGCGGTTCGCTGTCGACCGGGATGCTCGCGGATCTCCCGGCAACGACGACCACGTTGAGCCGCGCCGTCGCGCGCGACGAGAGCCTCGCGAAGTTCGTCACTCGGCTCGAAGCGCTGGCCGAAGAAGAGCGCCGCCTCGTGCTGTTCCACGGCCTCGAGGGGATGTCGCACGCCGCGGTCGGTGAACTCCTGCAGGTCACGCCGGACGCGGTCGCGAAACGTTGGCAGCGGCTGTGCGAACGCCTTCGCGACGAGCCTCGGTTCGCCGAACTCGTCGCCTGAATCCAGCACACGGGGGATCGTCTGGTGACGGAGTCGGCGCCTCGCCCCTTGCCGGACGCGTTGTGCGTCGACCTGCTCGGTCGACTGCTCGCCGACCGTGAGACCGGCACGCTCGGATCGACCGCGCAGTACCAGGCGCTCTATCCCGGCTTCGAGCCCGCGGTCGCCGACGAAGTGCATCGCTTCCTCGAATCGTCGCCGCGCGACGCGACGGCCGACCGCGCGCTCGTCGGCCCCTTTCGACTCGTCCGTGAGCTCGGCCGCGGCGGGCAAGGCACCGTCTGGCTCGCCGTCGACGACCGCATCGGGCGGCACGTCGCGCTGAAGATCGTCGCGCGCTCGCCGCTGCTCGAAGACCTCGCGCCGCGATTCCAGCGCGAAGCGCGGCTGCTCGGTCGCCTCGATCATCCCGGCCTGTGTCCGGTGTACGACGTCGGCAGCGACGACGCCGTCGCGTGGATCGCGTTGCGCTTCGTCGAAGGCGAGACGCTCGCGCGTCGGCTCGAGCGCGGGCCGCTCGCGCGCGACGAGGCGCTGCGCATCGTCGAGCAGGCCGCGCGCGCGCTCGAATTCGCGCACGCGTCCGGCATCGTCCATCGCGACGTGAAGCCGAGCAACGTGATGCTGGCGCCCGACGGCTCGCCGGTGCTGCTCGATTTCGGCGTCGCTCGCCTCGTCGACCGCGCCGACGCATCGCCCGAGCACGCGGCGCTGACCGCGACCGGCAACGTCGTCGGCACCGTCGCGTACCTCGCGCCCGAGCTGCTCGACGGCAGCGGAACGCCCGACGCGCGCGTCGACGTCTGGTCGCTCGGCGTCGTGCTGTACGAGGCGTTGGTCGGCCGTCGTCCGTTCCAGGGCTCGACGCAGCACGCGTTGATGCGATCGATCGTCGACGACGAGATCGAGTTGCCGAGCACGCTCGACGCCGATCTCGCGACCGTCGTCGCGACGGCGCTGCAGAAGGACCCGGCGCGTCGCTACCGCAGCGCCGCGGACTTCGCCGACGACCTCGAGCGCGTGCGGAAGCAGTTGCCGATCCACGCGCGACGGACCCCGCCGTGGCGCCGCTTGATGCTGTTCCTGCGCCGCGAGCCCCGGCTCGCCGCGACGCTCGGCGCGCTGGCCGTCGTCGTCGTCGCCGCGCTCGTGGTCACCGGCATCCTGCTGTCGCGCACGCGGACGACGCTGTCGGCGCTGACGCGGCTGTCGGACCAGAACGTCGCCAGTCAACTCCTCGCGCGCCAGGACGCGCTGTGGCCGGCCGCGCCGGAGCGCGTCGCCGAGCTCGAAGCGTGGGTCGCGCAGGCGAAGGATCTGCTCGCGCGCGAGCCCCTGCATCGCGCGACACTTCAAGCGCCGCCCGGAGCGCTCGGCCTCGCCGACACCAGCGACGCGTGGATGCGGGCGCAGATCGAAGCGCTGCTCGCCGAGTTCGCGCGCTTGTCCGCCGTCGTGCCGAACGTCGAGGCGCGGATCGAGGACGCACGCACGATCGACGAGCGGACGATCGTCGCGCCGCGCGCTCGATGGCAGGCCGCGGCCGACGCGGTGCGCGCCGATCCGCGCTTCGACGGGCTCGTGCTGACGCCGCAACGCGGGCTGGTCCCGCTCGGCGCCGATCCGGAATCACGGCTCCAGGAGTTCGCGGTCGTCGCGACCGGCGCCGTGCCGGAGCGCGATCCCGCGACGCGCCACTTGGTGCTCGACGAAGGCTCGGCCTGCGTGCTCGTGCTCGTGCCGGGCGGTCGCGTGCGCATCGGCGCCGACGCGAACTTCGATCCGTGGACGCAGACGTGGGACGGGCCCGCGCACGAGGTCCGCTTGGATCCGTTCTTCATCGCGAAGCACGAGCTGACGCAAGGCCAATGGCTGCGCCATGCCGGCGAGAACCCCGCGATCTTCCAACGCGGCAGCGGACTGCCGGACGGACCGCTCGCGCTGATGCATCCGGTCGAAAACGTGCGCTGGGACGACTGCGATCGGCTCGTGAAGCAACTCGGACTTCGTCTGCCGACCGAATCGCAATGGGAACGCGCGGCGCGCGCCGGCACGACGACGCCGTGGTGGACCGGCGATCGGCCGGAGACGCTGGACGGTGCGGCGAACCTCGCGGATCGATTCGCGAAGGCGAACGGCGGTTCCGCGGAGTGGCGGTACGACGAGTTCCTCGACGACGGCTTCACGAACCACGCTCCGGTCGGCACGTATCGCGCGAACGCGTTCGGGCTCCACGACGTCGCGGGCAACGTCAACGAGTGGTGCGACGGGCGGTGGGAGGACTACGCGAAGGTCGCGCCGCGCGACGGCGACGGGCTGATCGACGGCAACGAGATCGACTCGACGTTCCGCGGAGGCTCGTACTTCGAGCCCGCGTCGGCGTCGCGGGTCGCGTTCCGGAGAGGAAATCCGCGCTACTACCGCAGCTTCGTCGTCGGAGTGCGCGTCGCGCGCGATCTCACGCGGTGACGAGGGACGCGAGGGACGCGAGGGATGGGAGGGACGAGAGGGACGACGAGGGACGAGAGGGACGCGAGGGACGAGAGGGACGCGAGGGACGCGAGGGACGAGAGGGACGCGAGGGACGAGAGGGACGCGAGGGATGAGAGGGACGCGAGGGACGACGAGGGACGACGAGGGACGACTAGGGATGATCCCTCTCTGCACGCGCTGCTCCTTCGGCTCTTGGGTGGTCCTTGACCGACCCCTGCAATGCGTCGGGGCGGAGGATCCTGTTGGATCGCTCCGCCCCGCGTGCTTGCCGGTTCACGCCGGCAGGTCGGGCTCAGCCGGCGTTGCCGATGGCCTCGACCGGGCACTGCTCCATGGCTTCCTTGCACTGCGCCCGCTCTTCGTCGGTCGTCGGCTGCTTGTAGACCATGTCATGGTCGCCCGCGGCGGACTCCTTGAAGTTGTTGGGGGCGAGGTCGACGCACAAGGAGCACAGGATGCACGACTTGTCGACGAACCACTGTCCCGGAACGTTGTCTTCCCAGCGTTCACCCGGGTTTGCCATGAGTTCAGTACCTCCCGGCGGTGTCCGTGCCGGAGCGTTCAGTTCGGGAAATGAAAAGGGCGGGAGTCTATCCGCCCGCGGGGCCGGGAAGATAGCTCGGATCGTCGAGTGTGCAAACTTGGGAACTTTCCGGAGTCGCTCCGCCGACGGGGGACGGGGCGGCCGAACTCGAACTCGAAGGCGGTGAGTGATGGCCGGGCGGGCCGAGCGGGCATTGGTGACGGGGGCGACCGGATTCGTCGGCGCCGAGCTGTCGCGGCTGTTGGTCGCGCGCGGCTTCTCGGTGCGCGCGCTTTGCCGCGCCGGCACCCCGCCGACGCGGCTCGAGGGTCTCGACGTCGAGCGCGTACCCGGCGACGTCACCGACCGCGCGTCGATCGAGGCCGCGCTGCGCGGTGTCGACGTGGTGTTCCACGTCGCTGGCGTCGTCAGCTATCGCACGCGCGACGCGGCGCGCATGCACGCCGTCAACGTCGTCGGCACGCGCGACGTGCTCGCCGCCGCGCACGCCGCCGGGGTGCGCCGCGTCGTCCACACGTCCAGCGTCGTCGCCGTCGGCAGCAGCGCCGATGGCGCTCCGATCGACGAAACCGCGCCGTGGAATCTCGGCGGCATCGGCGCGTACTTCGACACGAAGCGCGCGGGCGAGACCGAGGTCGCCGCGGCGGTCGCGCGCGGGCTGGACGTCGTGATCGTCAATCCGGCGGCGGTCCTCGGTGAGGGCGACGCGCGCGGCAATTTGCATCAGCTCGTGCGGATGGTGCTGCGCCACGGGCGCGCCGTGGTCCCCGCCGGGGGCGTCAACGCCGTCGACAACCAGGACATCGCGCTCGGCCACCTGCTGGCGCTGGAGCGCGGCCGCCGCGGCGAGCGGTACGTCCTCGGCTCGGAGAACCTGACGTTCGTCGCGTTCGCGACGCGACTCGCGGCCGCGCTGCGCAAACCCGCGCGCGTGCTGCGGCTTCATCCGGCCTTGATCGCGCTCTTGCGCGGGGTCGCGGGTGTGCTCGATCCGCTGTTCGGGATGAAGCCGCCGCTGACCCCTGCGACACTTCGTTCCATGGGCCGGCGGTTCTGGTTCTCGTGCGCGAAAGCGGAGCGGGAACTCGGATATGCTCCGCGCCCGGTCGACGACGCCATGCAACGCGCGGTCGCGGCCATGCTCGCCGACAAGGAGTTCCGGTCATGAGCCGCAGCACGCTCGCGTGTGGAGTCGCCGTCGCCGCCTTCCTCGCCCTCCGTGGAACCGCTGCGACCGCTGCGACCGCAGCGACCGCAGCGCAAGATGCGGCTCCCGCGCCGGCGCCGGCCGCGGCGGCGTTCGATCCAAATGGCTCGGACGCGGCCGCGATCGACCTCGTCAAGCAGATGTGGGATTCGATGGGGGGCAAGGCCGCGTGGGACGCCGTCGCGGTGCTGTCGTTCGACGCGGTCGTCGAGTCGGACGGCAAGGCGGTCCGGCGGACGTCGTGGATCTGGGAACGCGCGACCGACCGCTTCCGCATGGAGATGAAGACGAAGCGCGGCACGCTCGTCGCGCTGATCGACCGCAAGGAGAAGCGCGGGGTCGTGCTCGAGAACGGCGCGAAGGTCGCCGAGTCCGACCACGACGCCGTGCTCGGCGCCGCGATGGGCTTCCTCGAGTTCGACCTGAACGGGCTGATCCTGCCGTGGCGATTGATGGACCCGGGCGTCCACCTGAAGAACCTCGAAGCCGTCGACGTCGCCGGGCGCAAGCAACCGCGCGTCGAGGTCACGTTCGACGCCGGTCGCGAGATGCCGCCGGGCCAGAAGTACGTGCTGACGATCGAACCGGTCGGCCATCGCCTCGCGGCGCTCGCGATCACCGTCGCGGGCTCGCCCGCGGACGCCGAACCGATGAACTTCGCGTGGATCGATTGGGCCGACGTCGGCGAGCTGCAGTTCTGCGTCGACAAGGAGGGACTGAACGTCCCGAACCGACTCGTCGCCGAGAACGTCACGACTCCGGCCCAGGTGCCGGAGGGCACCTTCGAAGGTCTCTGAGCCCGGACCGCCGCTACACTCCGACGCCTTTCCGTATCCCCCTCACGCTGGGTCACCGCCGATGAGCTTCAAGATCCCCGAGAAGAGCCTGAAGTGGCAGATGAAGGCGCGCGAGATCGCGCACAAGTACGTGCTGCCGAACGCGAAGAAGTACGACAACCCGAAGCAGTACGACCCGGCCACGGGGGTCGCGCAATACAACCACGAGGCGATGAAGGCCGTCGCCGACGCGGGCCTGCTCGGCGTGTTCATCCCGGAGAAGTACGGCGGCGTCGACGGCTCGGTGCTGTCGCTGTGCCTCGTCGTCGAGGAACTCGCGCGCGCGGACTCGGGCTTCGGCGTCGCGTTCGCGGTCAACGCGCTCGGTTCGTTCCCGATCCAGGTCGGCGGCACCGAAGAGCAGAAGCTGAAGTGGCTGCCGCAGGTCGCGCAGGGCAAGAAGCTGTGCGCGTTCGCGCTGTCCGAGAAGTTCGCGGGTTCCGACGCGCAGAGTCTGCGCGTGCGCGCCGAGCGCGTGCCGCAAGGCTGGAAGATCCGCGGCGAGAAGAAGTGGACGACGAACGGCGCCGTCGCCGACATCTTCACGGTGTTCGCGGTGACCGATCCGACGTCGAAGTCGCGGCGCATCTCGGCGTTCGTCGTCGAGAAGGGCACGCCCGGCTTCCGCATCGGCAAGGTCGAGGACAAGATGGGCATTCGCTGCGTGCCCGTCGTCGAGACGATCTACGACGACGTGATCGTCCCCGAGACGAACCTGCTCGGCGGCCGTGACGGCATGGGCTTCAAGCACTCGATGATGACGCTCGATCTCGCGCGTCCCGGCGTCGCCGCGCAAGCGGTCGGCGCGGCGCAGGGCGCGCTCGATCTCGCGCTCGTCTACGCGAACCGTCGCCGCCAGTTCGGCGCGACGATCTCGAGCTTCCAGATGGTGCAGCAGATGCTCGCCGACATGGCGATGCAGACCGAAGCCGCGCGCTGGCTCGTCTACGCGTCGGCGGCCGCGGTCGACAACGGCGAAGAGAACCTGACGAAGCGCGCCGCGATGGCGAAGTGCTTCGCGACCGACGCGGCCGTCAAGGTCGCGACCGACGCGGTGCAGATCTTCGGCGGCTACGGCTTCATGGAGGACTACCCGATCGCGAAGTTCTATCGCGACGCGAAGATCCTCCAGATCTACGAGGGCACGAACCAGATCCAGCGCCTCGTGATCGCGCGCAACCTGATCAAGGAAGCCGGCCAGCTCGGGCACCTCGACGCGTACATCCCGAAGGAGGAGCAAGACCTCCACGGCGTGACCGACGTCGATCCGATCCAGTGATGCAAGACGGCGCGAAGAGCGACGCGCGGCGCGGAGACTCGCGATGAGCGTGCCGCCGGTCGTCCTCGTCGCGCTCGGCGGTGCGCTCGGCGCGGTGGCTCGATTCGTCTGCGGCGGCGCGGTCCAACGCGCCGCCGCTTCGTCGTTCCCGTGGGGCACGCTCGCGGTCAACGTCGTCGGCTCGTTCGCGATCGGCGCGATCCTCGGCGTCGCGGAAGGGCGCGGCGGTCTGTCCGACGCGTGGCGCGCGTTCGCGGTGACCGGAGTGCTCGGTGGGTTCACGACGTTCTCGGCGTTCTCGGCCGAGACGCTCGGGCTGATCCAGCGCGCGCACTACGGCGTCGCGGCCGCGAACGTCGCGGTGTCGGTCGCGCTCGGGCTCGCTGCGGTCGTGCTCGGGTTCGCGATCGGGAGGGCTCTGACGTGA
>JAEUIB010000622.1 GCA_016795255.1 Planctomycetota bacterium | reverse complement strand
GAGCGAAGTGCTTCTCCGCTCGCAACCGTTCGCGGGCGTCGAATCCGGTCAGCGGCGCCGCGGGCCCGAGGCGCTGCTCGAGCACGGCGGACGAATCGACGTCGAACAGGTCCGCGAGCGTCACCGCGTGCGCGTACAGCGTCGCGGCTCGGTCGGGATCGCGTTCGGCGTGGGCTCGCTCGGCGAGATCGATGCAGCACAAGAGCTCGCGCCGGTCGTGCCGCGGCGGCAACCGCAGCGCGAGCTCGAGGAACTCGCGGCGCGCGGCTTGGAACTCGGCGTGCGCGGACTCGAGTTGCGCCGCGAGTCGGAAGAACAACAGCTTGGGCAACAGGTACAGCGACCCGTCGTCGCGTCGCGCGTCGATCTCGACTTCGAGCGCGGCGCAGACGAGCTCCGGCCGATCGACGCGCTGACTCAGGTCGACCAGCGCGCGCACCACGGTTTCCTCGTGCGAGAAGCCGCCGTCCAACGAATCCGTGCGGCGCACGAGCTCGTCGCGTCGCGCGAACAGGTCGGCGGCGATGCGCGGTGCGGCGTCCAGCCAACCGCTGCGGCACGCGGCTCGCACCGCGGTCAGCCACAGCAGCTCGTCGTCGGGATGCGACGGATCGCGACGACGCGCGACGTCGTCGAAGAACGCCCGCACGGCCGCGCGCGCCGCATCGTCGTCCAGCGCCGACAACGCGTCCGCGGCGTGGGCGCGCAACTCAGCGGCTTCGTCGGCGCGCAACAGCGGCTCGAGCAGATCGACCAGCGGCAAGCGCAGATCGCCGATCTTCTGCACCAGAGCGGCACGCAGCTCGTGATCGGGCTCGATCACGAACAACCGACGCAGCACGTCCGACGAGCGGATCGCCGGCACGTCCGCGACGAGGTTCAGGAGTTCGCCCTTCTCGTCGGAAGACGACGTCGGCCACACGAGGACCAGCGCGTCGAACGCTGCCGGATCGCCGCGCTGCAGCAACGTGCGCAACGCTTCGCGCGCGATCACCGCGTTCGGCGCGTCGAGCGCATCCCGGATCGAGGTCGCTACGTGCGGACCGCCGCCGGCGCGCAACCAGCGCAACATCGTCGTCGCGTCGTCGACGGCGTCCGCGGCGACGGCCGCCCGCAAGCGCTCGGCGACGATCGCGTCGCCCTGCGCGCTCCGCAGGCGCGTGAACAGTCGCAGCAAATCGAGGTCGTACGGCGGCGCGAACGCCTCGGTGACCGAGCGCGTCACGTCGTCGGTGATCGACGGATCGCCGAGGTTCTCGAGCGCGTCGCGCGCTTCGCGTCCGAACGGATCGCGAAGACGCAACCGCGTGACCAGCAGGTTCGCGAACCGCTGAGCGGCGATCCCGCGCGCGTGGGTCGCCAGCAACCGGCTCATGCGCTTGCGCGTCGAGTCGTTGCGCTCGCCGGCGACGTGCGCGATCAGCCAATCGGCCTCGTCGTCGTCCGGCACGCGCGATTCGCACAACGCGCGGAACGCACGCAGTCGGAGGTTCGAATCCGGATCCTCGAGTACCGCGAACAGTCCGGATCGGCCGCCGTGATCGGTCGCGTGCTCTTCGAACGCGGCCAGGAGATCCTCGCGCACCATGCGCGGCAGCTCGGCCGCGTAGCTCCACGCCAACGCGTCGAGCGGCGTGCGATCGCCGAATCGCCGCAACGTGTGGATCGCGGCCGAACGCGCGGCCGTCGATGCCGGATCGCGACCGAGCGCGAGTTCGGTCAGCGGCGCGAACGCCTCGGGGCCGAGCACGCCGAGCACGAGGTCGGCGAGGACTTCCGCGGCGGGCTCGGTCGCGACGCGCAGACGCGACAGCACGGCGGTCGAAGCGACCTCGGGATCGATCGTGCGCAGCGTGCGGACGGCGGCGCTGCGAACCGCCGGATCGCCCTGCGTGGCCGCATCGGCGAGGAAGCTCGACACGGCGTCGTCCGGAGGCAACAGACCGCGCCGCTGCAGCGCCTGCGCCACGAACGCCGCGGTGCGGATGCTGGTGCGCCGCCGCAGTTCGTCCTGCAAGACCGTGATCGCCGCGGAGCCGGACGTCGTGCGCAAGCGGTCGACGATCCGCTCGCGGTCGGCCGTCGACTCGACGTGGTCGATCACGCGCGCGAGCGCCGCGTCGAGGCCCTCGGCGTCGGACACGCAGAGCGCGCGCATCGCGGCCTCGCGCACGTGGACGTCGTCGTCGCGCGCGAGCCGCTCGAGCTGCGCCACCGCGCGCGCGTCGTCGACCTTCGACAGCGCCAGTGCGGCGGCGCGGCGCTGCGACCACAACGGGCTCGACGCGGCGTCGAGGATGCGCGTGTCGCACGGCACGTCGTCGAACTCGGCGAGGGACTTCAGCGCGGCCGTCCGCACTGCGTCCTCGTCGTCGAGGGCCGCGAGCACGAGCTGCATCGCCCGCGGCGTCTCGAACGTCGCGAGCGATTGGACGGCGAGGACGCGCAGGTCGACGGCGCGACTCGCGAGCGCGGCTTCGAACGTCGGCAAGGAATCGGGAGCGCGGCCGAGCAGCACGCGGCGCGCGTCCTCGCGCACGAACGGATCGGACGACGTGAGGAACGTCGCGGCCGCATCCGACGGTCGCGCGTGGACCGGCGCCGCAGCGAACACCGCGCACAACGAAACGGCGAGGACGCGAACCCACGGCGCCGGCGGAGCCCCACGTGCGGTGTGCCGGCGCGCCGCGTTCACCTTGGCGCCTCCACGGCTTTCA
>JAEUIB010000617.1 GCA_016795255.1 Planctomycetota bacterium | reverse complement strand
TACCGCGCGCGTCGCGCGTCCGGCATCTCGGGCAACTCGGCGCGCACCGCGTCGACGAACGCGCGCGTGATCGTGAACGTCGGCAGGTCGGGCACGGGGAAGTAGCGGTAGTCGTGCGCCTCTACCTTCGACCGCATCGCGACCGTCGCGCCTTCGGCGTCGCGCCACTGGCGCGTCTCCTGCTTCACCGCGCCGCCAGCCTTCACGACGTCGATCTGCCGCAGGATCTCGAACTCGATCGCGCGCTCGACGTTCTTGAACGAGTTGACGTTCTTCACTTCGACGCGCGTGCCGAACTTCGGATCGCCCTTCTTGCGCACCGACACGTTGACGTCGCAGCGCAGCGAGCCCTTCTCCATGTCGCACTCGGACGCGCGGGCGTAACGCAGCACGTTCTTCAGCCGATCGAGGTAGCGATGCGCTTCGGCCGCCGAGCGCAGGTCGGGGCCGGACACGATCTCGAGCAGCGGGATCGACGAACGATTGAGGTCGACGAGCGAGAAGCCCATCCCGTCCGGATGGATCGTCTTGCCGGCGTCTTCTTCGAGGTGCGCGCGGATGATGTGGATCGTGCGCGGCACGCCGTCGTCGCCGAGGATCTCGAGTCCGCCGTCGACGTTCAGCGGCTGGTCGAACTGCGAGATCTGATAACCCTTCGGCAGGTCGGGATAGAAGTAGTTCTTGCGGTCGAACTTCGTCTTCTCCGGCACGGTGCAATGCAGCGCGAGCCCGGCGCGGACCGCGAGCCGCAGCGCTTCTTCGTTCAGCACCGGCAGGACGCCGGGCTGGCCGGTGCAGACCTGGCAGATCTGCGTGTTCGCTTCGGCGCCGTACGCGTTCGCGCAGCCGCAGAAGAGCTTCGTCCGCGTCGCGAGCTGGACGTGGACCTCGAGGCCGATGACGGGTTCGAACGCGGGATCGAAAGCAGTCACGCGGAGACCTCCGCCAGCGGCGCGAGCTGACCGCGCGCACCGCTCTTCGACTCGAACACGTGCGCGACGCCGAGCACGCGCGCGTCCTCGAGCGGCGGCCCGAGGATCTGGAAGCCGACCGGCAGCCGCGCGTCGGTGAACCCGCACGGCACCGAGATCGTCGGCAAGCCCGCGAGCGACGCCGGGATCGTCAGCACGTCGCAGGCGTACATCGTCAGCGGATCCGCCGCCTTCTGGCCGATCGGGAACGCGGGGATCGGCGACGTGCCGCCGGCGATGACGTCGCAGCGCTCGAACGCCTTCGCGAACGCCTGGCGGTACAGTCGGCGGACCTGCAGCGCTTTCTTGTAGTACGCGTCGTAGTAGCCCGACGACAACGCGAACGTGCCGAGCAGGATGCGGCGCGAGACCTCGGCGCCGAATCGCTGGCCGCGCGTTCTGCTGTAGGCGTCGGCCAAGGTCTCGGCGGCTTCACGCTTGCCGTAGCGCATGCCGTCGAAGCGCGCGAGGTTCGACGACGCTTCGGACGTCGCGACGAGGTAGTACGTCGGCAGCGCGAAGCGACCGAGCAGATCGACGTCGTCGAGCCGCACCAGCGTCGCGCCGGCGTCTTTCAACGCGTCGAGGCCACGCTGCACGAGCGCTCGCACCTGCGCGTCGGGGATCTCGTCGACGTATTCCCGATGCACGCCGACG
>JAEUIB010000603.1 GCA_016795255.1 Planctomycetota bacterium | reverse complement strand
ATCGCGACCGGCCAGCGCTCGAGCGCTTCGGGCAGCAGCGTGTGGTTCGTGAACGCGACCGTGCGCCGCGTCAATTCGAACGCGTCGTCGAACGGCACGTTCCAATCGTCTTGCAGCACGCGCACCAGTTCGGCGACCGCGAGCGCCGGATGCGTGTCGTTCAATTGCAGCGCGACGCGGTCGGGCAACGCCTTGACGTCGTCGACGCTCTTCAGGTGGCGATGCAGGATGTCCTTCAGCGAGCACGCGACGAAGAAGTACTCCTGGATCAGCCGCAGCTCGCGTCCGGCGGGGCTGTTGTCGGCCGGGTAGAGCACCTTCGAGATGCGCTCGGATTGGATCTTCTGCTCGACCGCGCGCAGGTAGTCGCCGGCGTTGAAGATCGCCATGTCGAACTCTTCGGACGCCTGCGCCGCGAACAAGCGCAGCGGCGTGATCGCGCGTCCGGCGTACCCGACGACCGGCAGGTCCGACGGCACGCCGAGGACTTCCTTGAAGCCGACCCAGCGACAGTCCGAACGATCGCCGCTGCGCGTCTCCTCGACCGCGCCGAAGATCGGCACGCGGCACGTGAGGTCGGGGCGGCGCAACAACCACGGCGTGCCGCGCGAACGCCACTCGTCGGGCTGTTCTTCCTGCGCGCCGTCCTTCAGCGTCTGGCGGAACAGTCCGAACTCGTAGTTGATGCCGTAGCCGTAGCCGGGCACGCCGAGCGACGCCATCGAGTCGAGGAAGCACGCGGCGAGTCGGCCGAGGCCGCCGTTGCCGAGCGCTGGGTCGGGCTCGAGCTCTTCGAGTTCCTCGAGGTTCGCGCCGAGCATCCGCAGCGCTTCGGCGCACGTGTCGTGCAGGCCGAGGTTCAGCAGGTTGTTGCCGAGCACGCGTCCGAGCAGGAACTCGACGGACAGGTAGTACACGCGCTTCGCGCCGGCCGCGGCGAATCGGCGCTCGGTCGCGAGCAGGCCGTCGATGATCACCTCGCGCAGCGCGAGCGACGTCGCGAGGTAGACGTCGCGCGGCGAGAGCTGATCGAGTTCGAGGCCGAGCGAATAGCGCGCGTAGCGAGCGATCGAGTCACGGAGCTGCGACGCGGTGGGGATCGTGGTCTTCGGAGGCGGCGAGATCATGGGGGCGAGGTCGGGACTCACAGTCGCGGATCGGAACCGGGGGCGTCGGCGAAACTCGTGCTCGACAGCAGCGACCGCGCGAGCGACGACTCGATGAAGCGCCGGGCGAGACCGTGGCAGATCACGCCGGCGATGACGCCGAACACGACGTCGAGCACCCAATGGAAACCGAGGTAGACCGTCGACGCGACGACCAGCGCGCCGCTCCACGTCGCTGCGCGCGCGAACGGCTTCGGTCCGGCGTCGCGGGCGAGCATCACGAGCGAGACCGTCAGCGACGTGTGGTAGCTCGGGAAGCAGTTGTCGATGCCGCTCATCGGGCGAACCAGGTCCATCAGCCACGGGTGGACGTGCAGGTCCGACAGCGGCAGCACGCCCGAGCCCGGGAACGACCACGGTTCGAGCACCGGGAACAGCACGTAGAACGGCAGGCAGACCAGGTAGTTGATCGCGTAGACGAGGCCGACCATCAGCGCGTTGCGCTCGTCCCCCGCGCGATCGAAGACGTGCGCGGAGCCGAACAGCAACCCGGGGAACAGGATCAGGTACGCGATCGCGAGCAGTACCGTCAGCGGCGGCCACGCGAGCGTCTGCACGGCGGCCGGCAACGAGCCTTCGAGTTGGTGGATGATCGGCGTGAAGTCGAGCCGCAACGACGCGGTCAGCCCGGCGTCGCTCTTCGTCTGCACGAGGTCGACGACGAACACCAGCAACCACAGGATCGCGATCCACCGCGACGAGGCCTTGCGCGGGAGGTCGCGCCAGACGTCGAGGCTGCGCCCGAACGCGCCTGCGCCGTGGGCGACGCGCACGTAGGCGACGACGCACAGGGCGATGAGGACGATGTTGAGGATGCCGAGGAAAGGTTTCATCGTGCCTGGACGACCGCGTGCGTTCGAAGCGAGTTACGGTAGCAGCCGGTCCCGTGGCGCGGCATCGCTTTCTTGTT
Organism: Planctomycetota bacterium; assembly: GCA_016795255.1. Lineage (GTDB taxonomy): Bacteria > Planctomycetota > B15-G4 > B15-G4 > JADJEK01 > JADJEK01. Next base: position 2,031 of record JAEUIB010000603.1, on the reverse strand, counting down.
TCGGACGGAAGGTCGAGTGAAGCTGTGATCAATCTCCACGACCTCGATGGCGGCGAAGGCTCGAGCTCGGGTGCGGTCGACCTCGCCGCGGTGGTGGACGCGCGCCGTCGGCTCGCGAACGACGTCCACCGCACGCCGCTGCTGACGTCGCGACAACTCGGCGCGATCGCCGGCGGCTGCGTCCTCCTCAAGTGCGAGAACCTGCAACGCACCGGTTCGTTCAAGGCGCGTGGCGCGTTGAACGCGGTGCGGTCGCTGTCCGCCGCCGAACGCGCCCGCGGCGTCACCACGTACTCGTCCGGCAACCACGGTCAGGCGTTGGCCTGGGCCGCCGCGCTCGAAGGCGTGCGCGCGGTCATCTTCATGCCGACGACGGCGCCGCGGACGAAGGTCGACGCGGCGCGCGGCTACGGCGCCGAGGTCCGCTTCGCGGGGACGACGTCGCCCGAGCGCAAGGCCGCGGCCGAACACGCCGTGGCGACCGAAGGGTTCGTGATGGTCCCGCCGTTCGACGATCCGCGGATCGTGGCCGGCCAGGGCACGTGCCTGCTCGAAGCGCTCGACGAGGCGCCGGCGCCGGACGTCGTGCTCGTGCCGGTCGGAGGCGGCGGATTGTGCGCGGGCTCGGCCCTGGTCGCCGCCGCGAGCAGCCCGGCGACGCGCGTGCTCGGCATCGAACCGCGCGACGCGAACGCGATGACGCGCGCGCTCGAAGCCGGTCAGGTCGTGACGATCCCGCCGCCGCGGACGATCGCCGACGGCTTGATGCCGCTGGCGGTCGGCGCGCTGCCGTTCGCGCTCGCTCGCCGGCACGTCGCCGGCACCGTGCTGGTCGACGACGACGAGATCCGCGCTGCGGTGGCGTTCCTCGCGACGCGGGCGAAGCTGGTCGTCGAGCCGTCGGGCGCGGTCGGTGTCGCTGCGTTGATGTCGGGCCGCGTCCGACTCGACGGGAAGACGGCGATCGTCGTGCTGTCGGGAGGCAACGTCGCGCCGGCGTTCCTGGCCGAAGTCCTCGCGTCGGGAACGCCCTGACCCGAGCGTCGACTCGAGTTCACGTCGCGTCGTGGTCGGACTCCGCAGCGGAACTTCCCGGCGGTCGGTCCGACGCTCGCGCCGATCGTTTGCGGCGCTGCGCGCGCGGGTGCGCCGTCGCGTAGACGTCTTGCAGGCGACGCACGTCGAGGTGCGTGTAGATCTGCGTCGTCGTCAGGTGCTCGTGGCCGAGGAACTCCTGCACGACGCGCAGGTTCGCGCCGCGATGCAGGACGTGCGTCGCGAACGAATGCCGCAACGTGTGCGGCGACGCGCCCGGATCGAGTCCCGCTTCGAGCAGGCGTTTCTTCAGCAGCCGGCGGACCGAACGATCCGTCAAACGCGTGAACGCCTTCGTGCCGCGTCCTGCGTTGACGAACAGCGGCGCCGTAGCCGCGCACGCGTCGGAGCGCAGCGTGCCGCGATGCGCGAGATAGCGCTCGAGCGCGACCTTCGCGCCGCTGCCGAGGTAGCACAGGCGTTCCTTCTTGCCCTTGCCGCGGACGTGCAGCGTGCCGTGCGCGAGATCGAGGTCGCGCAGGCTCGCGCCGACGAGTTCCGCGACGCGGGCGCCGGTCGAGTACAGCGTCTCGAGCAGCGCGTGGTCGCGCAGCGCGACGAAGTCGTCGCCGCTCGGCGTCGCCAGCAGGCGAGAGACTCCGTCCTCGCTCAGCACGCGCGGCAGCTTGCGGTCGCGCTTCGGCCGACGCACGAACGCCAGTGGATTCGCTTGGACGTCGCCCTGCTCGACGAGGAATTGGAACCACGAGCCGATCGCGGACAGCTTGCGCGCCAGCGTGCGCGTCCCGCGCGGTCGCAGTCCGTCCTTGCCCTCGCGCAGATGGACGGCGAACTCGCGTACGTGCAACTGACCGACGTCGGTCGGCGTGCGCGCGCCGCGATGGCGGACGAACTCGACGAACTGCGTCAGATCGGACGCGTACGCGCGCAGCGTGTGCGGCGACGCCGCGCGCAAACCGCGCAGCGCCGCGACGA
>JAEUIB010000593.1 GCA_016795255.1 Planctomycetota bacterium | reverse complement strand
GAACCACGCGATACCGCGCGCGAGCCACTCCTCGACCAGCGGCGCGACCAGGACGAAGGCCAGGACGTCCGTGAGGCCGACCGCGTCGGCGTCGGCAGCCGGAGCTCCGAGCGCGAGTCGGAGTCCGCGGACGTACGCGATCGCGACGGCGACACACACCAATCCGGCGGGCACCGCGAGGAGGACGTCCCGCGCGCGCGTCGCCAGCGGAGCACTCGCGCGCGCGGCTCCCGGCCCGAGCACGGCGATCGCGACGAGCCCGGTGACGACCAAGCCGCAGGACGAGGCGATCACGGTCGCCTGCGTCGATGCGAACAGGGAGCCGGCGAGGATCACCGAAGCGAGCACGCCGCCGAACACGACGACGAGCGCGCCGACGCGGCGCGACGCGCGACGATGTTCCTGGACGTCGGCGCGCACGATGCGGCGCGCATGCGATGCCGTCGCCGCGCCGCACGTCGGGCAGAAGCGCGCGCTCTCGTTCAGCGGGCCGCGGCACCGCGCACACGTCGCCGGGCTCATCGAAACGTGACGGCGTCGCCTTGCCACGCGTCGCCGACGAGTTCGAACGTCATCGTCAGCTCGCCACCCGGCACGACGAACGTCGCGCGCCGCGCCGGACCGTCGCCGTCGACCGCAGGCGCGGCGAGGATCGGCAGGGCCGCCGACCAATCGCGCGATGCGCTCTTGCGGTCGAGCCAAGTGCGCAGCTTCGCCTGTTTGTCGGTCGGGAAGAACGCGACGACGTCCGCGCGCCGCTGCCCGTTCCACGCGTCGACGAGGCGATCGAGCGCGGGCTCGAACGCGGGCGGGGCTGTGGCGATGCGCCAGCCGACGACGCCGAGCACCGCGACGACCGCGACGACGCCGAGCGTGACGAGGTTCTTGCGCATCTGGCGCGCCGCGGCCTCGGCGTGACGCGTGCGTCCGGCGGCGGCGGCCTTGCCGGATCGGAGATTCCACAGCGTCGGGAAGCGCCGGATCGTCCGCTGCGCGCGCGACATCTCCAAGGCGATCCACCACAACGCCGCGCACCACAGCACCGGGACCACGGGCAGCACGAGGCTCTGCGCGGCCAGGCCGATCAGCACGGCCCACGCGGCGTCGAGCGTCTTCAGCGCCGCCAACGAAACGCTCCACGCGACCGGCTGGTCGACGATGCGCCGCACGGCGAGAACGTGCAGCACGAGCAGCACGAGGGGCGGCAGCAGGCTCAGCCAATCGGCGGCGATCGATTGCCCGGTCTTCACGTCGAAGATGACGACGCCGAGCAGCCACAGCCCATGCAGCACCGCGCCGCCGAGGTAGAAGTTGCGCGCGAGATCGACCGACCGCTTCGCCTTCGCCAACGCGCGGACCGCCAGGGCTCGCGTGGTGGGATCGGCCGCCTCGGCCGGCGTCTTGCCGTCGAGTCCGGCGCCGCAGTGTTCGCAGAACCGAGCGCCGGGCGCCGCGTCCTTCGCGCAGGCCGGGCAGCGGCCCGTGGCGTCGTTCGACTCGGGAGACCGAGCGGCCGCCGCAGCAGCGGCTCGCGTGGGCGCAGGCCGAGGTGTCGCGTCGTCGACCGCAGCTCCGACGCGCCCGCCGCACGCCTTGCACGAGTACGTCTTCGACGCATCGGGCACGCGATAGGACTTGCCGCACGTGCCGCAGGCGAGGACGTCGGTAGCCATGGAGTCGAATCCCCCTCGTGCGTCGCCGTCGCCGTTCGGCACGCGCGCGGCGGAGTGTAGGCGGGGGGCACCCGGTGCGGGAGTGGGTGGGGGGCGGGAACGCGATCGACTGGCACGCCCGGCAGGACTCGAACCTGCAACCACCGGATTAGAAATCCGGTGCTCTATCCAGTTGAGCTACGGGCGCTCGTGCGACTCTTCGGGTGCGGATTCTGCCAACGGCGTCGGCTCGGGTCGACAGGCGGCCGCTCAGCCGCCGCGCTTGACGGACTCGTTGATCCAGCGGGCGTCCTTGCCGCGCAGGCGTTGGAAGCGCTCGCGGGCTTGGACGGCGTCGCGGAGATCCGTGTGCGCGATGCCGGCGATCAGCAGTTGGGCGGGGGAGTCGCCGGCATCGTCGAGCCATGCGCGCGCGCGGCCGGCGACGTTCGCGTCGGTGCTGCGGACGAGCTGCGCCAGCGTGTGGCCGACGCGCGCGACCGCGGCGACGGTGTCCGGCGTCGGCTGCAGGCGCGCGAAGTACGCGGTGGCTCCGTCGAGTGCGCGCAGCGCTCCGCCCGGGTCGCCGGCTTCGACGAGGCACTGCGCGAGGCGCGCGTGGTGGTCGATGCGCATCTGCGGCTGGATGTTGAAGTAGAGGCTCGACGGGAACCAGCGTCGCGCGAGCGTCGCGTCGCCGAGCGCGCACGAACTCTCGAACGCGATGTCGATCAGCAGGCGGAGGTACTCGGCCTCCGACACCATGTCGTAGACGACCGCGACGCCGCGCTCGGCGGCGGTGATCGCGCCGCGATGATCCCCGGCGGCGACCTGGCGGCGCGCTTCGGCGTAGAACAGACCGGTCTGGCCTTCGACGCCGGTGAACGACTCGTCGGCGGGGCTCGCGGCCGTCGACGCGCGCTCGGCGGCGCTGGCCGCGGCCGCGGCGTCCTTGTTCGCGATGGCGTCGAGCTCGATCTTCAGGAACTGGATGCCGAGCCACGGAGCGTTGCCGGCTTCGAACTCCGCGATGACGGCGCGCGCGTCGTCGTACAGCTTGAAGTCGATGTAGATGCGCGCCAGCGTGTTCGCGACGCGGCGAGCGCGCACCGGATCGGTCGTCGACCACGCGCGCATCAGCTCGCGGTTGCGCTCTTGGATCGACCGCAGCGTGATCGGTTCGAGCGGCGGCGGGCAAGCCCATGAGATCTCGCCGGTCGTCGGGTCCAGTCGCCACGGCACACGCGCCGCCGCGTGGAAGTCGAAGCGCAGCGCGTTCGCGAGCTCGACGATCGCCGACTCGCGCTGACGGAGTTGGACCTGCAGGCGCGCGCAGCGCAGGCCCCATTCGGCGGCGATGGGGCCGGTCGGGTCGCGGCGCTGCGCGTTCTTGACGGCTTGCAGCGCGAGCATCTCCTCGTGCCGGTCCGCTTCGATCGTCGAGATGCGATCCCACGGCTGCCACGCCAGCGGATGCGTCGCCGTCGTCCGCCACAACGACTCGATCGCTTCCTCGCGCCGTCCGGCGGCGTCCAGCGCTTCGGCGTGGTCCATCGCGATCGCGAGCGACGACGGGTTCGCCGTCCGCGCGCGCTCGAGCCAGCGGATCGCGCCGTCGGCGTCCCGCGCCCGCAGCGCGGCCTGCGCGCGTTCGGCGAAGCGAGCCGCGAGCAGGCCTCGCGCCGCGATGAACGCGACGAGCACCGCGAGCAGCGCGGTGACGGCGCCGTACGGCAGCGACGGGCTCGGTCGAACCTCGGCGAGTTCCGCCGCTTCGTCGCTTCGCGCGGGCTGGCGCCGCGCTGCGCGCACGCACAGAGCTCCGCAGCCCAGCAGCACGCCGAAATGCAGCGGCAACGGCGTGTTGAGCGCCAACCCTTGGTCGATCGTGTTGGCCGCGATCAGCGCCAGCGCCGACGCGACCAAGCCGACGGCCAGCGCGCGATCTTCGACCTGGGCCAGCCGCGCGCCGGCGACGAGCGTGCGGACGAGGAATGCACCGACGAGGCCGAGGAACAATACGATGCCGGGCCAACCGGTGCCGATGCCGATCGCCAGCACGAGCATGTGCGGATGCGTGTCCTTCGAGCGCCCGTCGAGTTCCGACGACTTCGCGTGCGACATCAGCGGCGAGCCGGTCAGGAACCCGTAGCCGTCGATCGGTCGCTCCTCGAGCGCGGTCGTCGCGGTCTTCCACATGTCGACGCGGAACGTCATCGACGGGTCGTCGAGCTTCGCGGCGATCTTGTGCCGCAGCGCGTACGCGCCGCCGCCGCCGGCGATCAGCGCGACCGCCAGCAGCGCCGCGATCGTGCTGGCGCGCGGCCGCTTGCGCCAGATCGCGATGCCCGCGGCCAGCGCGACGAACGCCGCGATGCTGAGCCCGCCGCCGAGCAGTGCCGCGCGCGACTGCATCAACTTCAGCGCCCACAGCGCGCCGCCGAGCGCGGCCAGCAACACGATGCGCGCCGGCAATCGCTTGGCGGCGACGAGCAGCGCGAGCAACAGCGGCGGCGCGACCGAGAAGAACGGCGCGATGATGTTCGGATGCGCGCCGAACAGTTGCAGGCGCGCGTTCAGCGCGTGCGGCAGCGAGAACGCGTGGCCGGCCTCGAACACCGTGATCGCCGAACACGCCGTGCCCGCCAGGATCATGCCCGCGAACGCCCACAGCACGGCGCGGCCGCGCGCGAGGTCCGCCGGACCGACGCCGAGGACGAGCAACGGCACGAACGCGCAGGCGGCGCGCGCGACGCCTTGCAGATGGCGATCGACGTCGACGGCGCCGCGCGTGCACCACAGGCTCCACGCGAGGAACGCCGCACCGAGCGCGAGGAACGGGATGTCGCGCAATCGCTGGCCGCTGCGCGCCGGCGCGCACAACAGAACGATCGCCCCGAGCAGCAGGAAATGCCCGTGGTACTCCTGCGCGTCGCGGACGAACATCGGCCCGCCGAACGCCGTGAACGCGGTGAACACGAGCAGCATGTCGTCGCCTGGCCCGCGGCGCGTCGCACCGATCGCGACGCACAACGCGACGGCGAGGACGGTCAGGTTCACGTAGGCGAAGTACGGGCTGCGTCCGAACGAATCGATGCTGGCGTACGCCGGCAGTTCGGGCAGGCCGCAGACGGTGACACCGATCGCCGCCAGCGCGAGCGCGATCCAGCCGCTCGAGATCGTCTTGCCACGGACGCGCGCGACGACCAGCGCGAGGCAGCCCGCGCCGGCGATCAGCAGCGCGAGGTCGAGCGAGCTCGCGCGCAACTGCGCGCTCTCGTAGACGCGCGCCGCTGCGGAGACCGTCGCGAGCAGACCGAGAGCCAACGCGACGAAGGCGTGGACCACGCCCGGACGGTCAGCCGAGTGGATGTCGTGCGCTCCGGTGGCGCTGGAAGTCATGCGGTCGAAGACCCGTCGGGTGGCGTGTTCCGGCAGCCGAAGCCAAACCCGGGCGCACTTTAGTTTGGCCCGCCGATCGGAAGAAGAGACGTTCTCGACTTGGTTTCGTCTTCCGTCGATTCGTTCGGCGCCCGCGGTGCCTGTCCGGTCGTCCGACGATGCGAACGGGCGGCCGTCGAACGTCAGTTCAACGGCTTCTTCGTCTTCACCGAACCGGAGAACACGGCGGTCGCGTCGGCGAGGTGCAGCGAGCCGGCGGCCTTCTTCGGGAAGAACCGCGGCGCGAAGTACGCGGACTGCAGCACGCCCGTCACGCGCATCGGCATCGACGCGACGCCGGCCTCTTGCACCGGTTCGACGAAGCCGAAGCCCTGGTACACGCGCGACGTCGCGGATGCCGTCGCGAACGCCTCGAAGCCGTG
>JAEUIB010000567.1 GCA_016795255.1 Planctomycetota bacterium | reverse complement strand
CGAGTGCGCGACGGCGAGCCCGATCCCCGACCACTTCTCGCACTGCGCCGCGGTCTCGCGCGAACTCCCGGTGCCCTTGCGCTGTCCGGACACGATCGCTTCGAAGTTCCCGTCCAGCAGCGCGCGCGTGCCGAACACGCGTTGTCCGCTCGCGTCCAAGAGCCCGGCGTACGCGTCGAGCGCGATGTCCTCGGGACGGTGGCGGAAGCAGACCCACGCCGGGGTCATCACGTCCGTGTTGATGTCGTCGAGGAGGTCTTCGGGGCGCACGTCCTTCATGCGCAGGTTCAGCTCGCCGGCGAGCTGACGACGGATCAGCGTCGTGTCCTTCGTGAGGAACAACACGCGCTTGCCGGGGTTCAGCGCCACGACGCGGCGACCGCCGGGCAACGTTCGGATGAGGGTGTTCAGCATGGTTCCGGCGAGGAGTCGGGAGTGGGGATGAGAAAAGGTGGGAGTCTAGCAGCCGGTCGACGAACTCTTGCGAGCGAGAACGGGCGGGCGCGGGAGCACCGGCGAGGCGGGCGGCTGCTACAGTCCCGACCTTCGCGCATCACCGGGAACTCCGATGCTCGCACTCCGTGCCTTCCTCGTCGGTCTGTTGCGGGGACTGACCTCGCTGCGACTGCTGTTCATGCTGTTCGTCGTCAACGCGGCGTTCGGCTGCGCATGGTCGGCGACGGTGGCCGACGCGATCCGCGACTCGGTCGTCACGTCGCCGTTCGCCCGCGGTCTGCTCGAGCGGTTCGACGAAGCGCTCGTCCAGGATTGGCTGCGCGTGAACGACGTCCTGGTCGGGATCGGGAGCGCGCAGATCGGCCCGTTCCGCATCCTGGCGCTGTTCATCGCGACGTTCATCCTCGGCGGTGTGTACTCGGGTCTCGCGAACCCGAGCAACCTGCAGAACTTCATGGCGTTCTTCGCGCAGTGCGGGCGCCGGTTCCGCTTCTTCGTGCTGGCGCTGGTGCCGGCGATCGCCGTCGCGGTCGCGCTCGGTGAGATCAACGACCTGGCGAGCCGCGGCGTGACCGCGCTGATCCACGGCCCGCTGCAGAACGCCGCGTCCGCGTGGACGCTGACCGCGCTGCTGCACGGCAAGACGCTGCTGTTCACGGCGCTGTTCGTGCTGCTCGTGCTCGCGCCGCTGCAGTTGTCGCGCGTCCGCGCCGTCGTCGACGAGGAGCCGTCGGTCCTGCGCGCGTACGCGCGGAGCGTCGCGTTCGCGTTCCGCCACCCGTTCACGATCCTGCTGTATTACGCGCTGTCCGCGATCCTGTTCGCGGTGACGCTGTTCGGGCTCGGCGCGCTGATCGCGCAACTCTCGCCGAACGCGCTGGTCCGTCCGCTCGAGAGCTTCGGCTGGCATTGGAACCCCGAGTTCACGTACGGCGTCGCGGTCGTGCTGCTGGCGCTGATCGCGGTCGGACTGCAGCAGGTCGCGATCTTGCAACGCATCTCCGGTCTGCTGCGCATCCATCGCACGCTGGCGCTGGTGCCGCGTGGCCCGACGCCGGTCCGCTACATCGCGCCGCTCGAGCCCGATCCGAAACGCGATCGAGCTCCGACGCAACGCCTCGATCCGATCCGCGGCTACGCGGTCGTCGACGAGGATCCGGGGACGGAGGGCGACTCCCATGCGCGCTGATCGTCGTCG
>JAEUIB010000547.1 GCA_016795255.1 Planctomycetota bacterium | reverse complement strand
GCACGGTGCCGCCGAAGCGCTTGTGGATGTCGATCTGCGACACCACGACGTCGGACAGCACGATGTGGCCGTCCTCGACGACCGCGGCCGCCGTCTCGTCGCACGAGGTTTCGATGCCGAGGATGCGCACGGTCAGTCGATCGATCCCACGACCTTCTTGCCGAGCAAGAGGTCGATCGCGGCGTGCAACTGGGGGTCGTCGAACGTGCGGGGCTTGCGGCCGAGGCGCTCCTCGATCCGCGGCCAATCCTCCGCCGGGATCTCCGAGTCCTGCAGCCACGCCTCGTACGCGTCCTCGGCGGCCTTCGCGCCGCGCTCGAGGACGACGTCAGGTACCAAACCGCCACGCCTGCGGTCCTGGCGACCGACGCTGCGCTCGAGCTGCCGTCCCGCCGGCGTCAGGTACTCGCCGGTCGTGATCTTCAGCAGCGCGCTCTCGCGGCGTCCGTCGATCAGATAGCTCTGCTCGATGATCGTCTGCACCATGCCCTTGCCGTAGGTCCGCGTGCCGACGAGCGCCGCGCGCAGGTGGTCTTGCAGCGCGCCGGCGACGATCTCGGACGCGCTCGCGGAACCACCGTCGACGAGCACGGCGAGCGGCAGGTCCTTGAAGCGACCGGCGCCCGGGGTGACGCCGTAGATGCGATTCGCGTCGGGGGAACGACCGCGCGTGAACGCCACGATGCCTTCGGGCAGGAACAGGCTCGCGATCTCGACCGCCTGATCGAGCAGACCGCCGCGATTCCCGCGCAGGTCGAGCACGAGCCGCTTCATGCCCGAGGTCTCGAGCTTCGTCAGCGCGGCCTCGAGGTCCTGCGGCGAACTCTGCTGGAACTGGTCGAGTCGCACGTACGCGAGGCCGGTCGCGGCATCGAGCAGCCGCGCGGCGACGACCGACGGCCGCTCGATCTGCGCGCGCTTCACGGTCACGGTGCGCCGCGGCGGCGGAGTCTCGTCGGCGCGGAAGAACGGCTGGATCTCGAGCGTCACCGGCACTCCGTCGCCGTTCTTCAGCTTGATCTTCGACGTCACCTGGTCCGACGTCTGGGTCCCGATCGGTTCGCCGTCGACGGCGGTGATGCGGTCGCCGGGCTGCAATCCGGCCTGCGCCGCCGGAGAACCGGGGAACGCGTACAGCACGGTGACCGGTGCTCCTTCGGCATGCAGGACGAAACCGATCCCGACGTACTGACCTTCGTTCTCCTCGCGGAAGCGCGCGTACTCCTCGGGATCGACGAACTCGGAGTACCGATCGCGCGCCGCCATGCCGCGCAGCGCGTCGAACACGAGTTGGTCGCGCGGCACGTCCTGGAAGTAGCGCTCTTCGATCAGGTCCGCGGCCTGCAGCAACCACTCGACGCGATCCTCGGCGCGGCGCTCGCGGTCGCGGACCATCACGTGGAAGAACACGAACGCCGCGCAGGTCGAGACCAGCGCGGGCACGACGAACGTCGACAGGATGTTCCGAGCGGTCGAGTTCATGAACCCGTGGTTCCTCGTCGACGCGCGAGCCGGCCGCATCCCGTGCGGTCGGTCGTCGCGTCACGACGTCTTGGTCATTTCAGTCCAGCGACGAACTTCGCGATCCGAGCGCAGCCTTCTTCCAGCGACTTCTGCGACGCGGCGTACGACAGGCGGAAACACGTGTCGTCCCCGAACGCGGCGCCGGGCACGACGGAGACCAGGACTTCGTCGAGCATCGCTTCGCAGAACGTCGTCGAGTCGTTGATCAGCACGCCCTTGCTCGAGGTCTTCCCGAACAGCTGGCCGACCTCCGCGAACGCGTAGAACGCGCCCTCGGGCTCCGGCAGTCGCACGCCCGGCAGCTTGGACAGGCGATCGACCACGAGGCGCCGACGCTTGTCGAACTCCTCGCGCATCGGTGGCACCGCGCCGCGGCAGTCGTTGAACGCGGCGACGGCGGCGTGCTGCGCGATCGAGCACGGATTCGACGTCAGGTGACCTTGCAGCCGATTCATCGCGGCGATCACCTCGACCGGCCCCGCGGCGTAGCCGATGCGCCAGCCGGTCATCGCGTACGCCTTCGAGACGCCGGAGCAGACGATCGTCCGCTCGCGCATCGCGGGCAGCGACGCGGCGGGGGAGTGGTGCTTGCGACCGCCGTAGACCAGGCAACCGTAGATCTCGTCGCTGACGACGACGAGCTTGTGGCGGACCACGACGTCGGCGATCGCCGCGAGTTCGTCCTGCGACAGCACCGCGCCGCTCGGGTTGTTCGGCGAGTTCAGCAGCAGCACGCGCGTGCGGTCGGTGCAGGCAGCTTCCAACGACTTCGCGTCGAGGTGGAATCGCCGATCGGCCGGGCAAGGCACGTAGACCGGGTTCCCGCCCGCGAACTTGACGAGCTCGGGGTACGTGACCCAGTACGGCGACGGGATGATCACGTCGTCGCCGACGTTGACGATCGACAGCAGCGCCTGCGCGATCGCCTGCTTCGAGCCGTTCGTGATCAGGATCTGCTTCTTCGGGTCGTACTCGAGCCCGATCTCGTCCTGCAGGGTCCGAGCCACCGCCTGACGCAACGGCAGGATGCCTTCGTTCGCCGTGTAGTGGGTCTCGCCGCGGTCGATCGCGGCTTTCGCCGCCTCGCGGGCGCCGGACGGCGTGTCGAAGTCCGGTTCGCCGAGGCCGAACGACAGCACGTCCTTGCCTTGTTCGCGCAGTTCCTGGGATCGCTTCGCGAGCTTCAGCGTCGCGGAATCTCCCATGCGGAGGATGCGCGTACTCAGAGGAAGGGTCATGCGGAGTGGCCGTCCGGCAAGTGCCTGTGCGAACAACGACGATCGACGCAATCGACGAATGCCGCGGACTGTAGCGGGTGACGCCGACCGGGCCAACGATCGCGGCGCAGCCCCCCGACCCGCTCGACCCGGCCGTTCGCCGCCCTTGACGGCCGCCGGTCGGCCGAACCGACGCCGCGCAGGCGGACCTGCCGGAAGCCGCGCTGCGGTCCGCGGAAAGTCGGGGGAACTCGACGGTCCGCGACGTGCTTCCGCGCATGGACGGTCGAACGAGGGTCGTGATGTGTCCGGGAGAGACTCCTTTGGTTCCTCTGATTCGTCGAACGTTCGCTTCGTTGGTGGTGAGTCTGGCGTCGGGCGTCTGCGCCCTGTCGGCGCCTCAGTTCACGTCCCCGCAACTGCTGCCGGGCGACGCGATCGTCAGCCCGTCGGCGGGCAACCAGGACGAACCGGCGATCGCCTACGGTCCGGGGACGTCCCTCGTCGTGTGGGAGGACGATCGCTCGAGCCTCGTCGACACGGTGTTCGGCGGGCAGGCATCGGGTTCCGCGGTCCCGGGGAACTTCGACATCTACGGAGTGATCCTCGACGCGGCCGGCAATCCGACGACGCCGGCGCCGTTCGTCGTCAACGGCGACACGTGGGACCAACTCGATCCGCGCGTCGCGTGGAACGGCACGCATTACCTCGTCGTGTTCAAGAGCACGAAGCCGACCGCGGGCTTCTACTCCGCGGGGATCTACGGGGTTCGCGTGTCGCCGAGCGGGGTCGTGCTGGACACCACGCCGATCAAGATCGACGACGACGACAACTACGATGAGCAGTTCCCGACCGTCGCTTCCCTCGGCGGCGACTGGCTCGTCACGTGGTTCGACCTCAACGTCAGCACGAACGCGATCCTCGGCGCGAACATCAGCGCGGCGGGCGTGGTGTCGAACGAGCACGTGCTCGTCAACGGCGCCATCGGCCAAGTCCCGACCCAGGTCGAGCTCGCGGCGAGCGGCAATCGATACTTGATGGTCTACTCCCTCAATTACGGTGGGCAGATCCGCGGGCGGACGTTCGATGCGAGCGGCGTCGCGACGTCGTCGACGCTGACGATCGACGGCGGGTTCGGCAAGCAACCCTCCGTCGCGGGCAACGGCGTCGACTTCTTCGTCGCGTGGCAGTCGGGGTCGTCCGCGCGCGGAACGCTCGTCGCGACCAACGGACTGGTTTCGGTCCCGGGCGGACTCGATCTCGGGCCGAGCTCGGGAGTGGCCAACGGAGAGACCGGTGTCGGCTGGGACGGAACCGGCTGGACGATCGCGTTCGACGGCAGTCCCACGATGTACGTCGCGAAGTGCACGGCCGCGGGACAGGTGCTGTTCGACGGTCAGCCGCTGCACGTGTCGCCGCGATCCCTGGTGAACGTCGCCGTCGGCGACGGCGCGGGGCAGACCCAGATCGTCTGGACCGATCGGCAGCAGACCGTGAACTCGTTCGGCGGTGATCACGACGACGTGTTCGGTGCGTCGATCTCGCAGACCGGGATCCCCGGCGCGGTGACGCCGATCAGCGTGTCGACGCCGGCCCAGATCCGCACCCAGATCGCAGGGGACGCGCAGCACGGCTTCCTCGTCGTCTACGAGAGCCTCGTCGCCGGAACGACGACGATCATGGCGCATCACGTCGACGCGGACGGAAAGTCGCTCGGGACACCGTTCGTCGTCCACTCGGGGGATCGCTCGATCAGCTTCCCCGAGGTCGGGTTCAACGGCAGCGAGTTCCTGGTCGCGTGGCAGCGCATCCAATCGCTGCTCGGCTCCGGTCCGCCGCGCTTGATCGAAAGCCGCCGCGTTCGCGCCGACGGCACGTGGCTCGACGCGACTCCGGTCGTCGTCATGGAAGGCTCGATCCCCGCGATCGACGCGATCGGCGACACGTTCATCGTCGTGGCGCAGTACCACCACCAGGTCCTGCAGTCGAACTCGGTGATTCGATACCGCCGCCGCTCCGGAGCGACCGGGGCCTTCCTCGATCCGACCGCCGTCGTGCTGAAGTTCGGTGCGGGCAACGTCGACGTCGTCGCGATGAACGACCGCTGGCTCGTGATGTGGGGCAACGTCGCCGGCCTGTTCGTCCTCGCCGACGGAACCGCGTTGCCGTCGTTCTTCGCCGCCGACACCAACGCGTCGAGCACGTGGTTCAGCCTGTGTCGCAACGCGGCGCAGACCGAAGCCGTGCTGACGTTTCAATACAACTCGTCGTTGTTCTACCTGTCGTCGGTGCGCATGCGCCGCTTCGACGCCAACGGCAACTCGCCCGACCCGCTGGCCGGCATCGTCGTGAACGACGCGCATCAGGCGCAATTGCGTCCGGTCGGCGTCGCGCTCGACGATCGATACCTCGTGCATTGGGCCGATCATCGCGACGTGCTCGATTACGAGCCGGGCATCAGCGACGTGTACGCCGCGCGCCTCGATCTCGCCGGGACGGTGCTCGATCCAATCGGATCGCCGATCCACGACGATCCGTCCGGCGAAGGCAATACGGCCTCGGTCCTCGCCGGGCCGGGTCGCGCGCTGCTCGCGGTGTCCGATCTGCGGGACGTCGGCTTCGGCTCGTATCGAATCGCCATGCATACCTATGCCACCGGAGCCTCGAAGGCGTGGCAGGCCTACGGCGCCGGGTTGCCCGGATCGTTCGGGACCCCGGTCCTGCACGGCCAGGGCACGTTGCTCGCGAACTCGACGATGACGCTGGCGCTCGGCAATGCGAACCCGAGCTCGCCCAGCGCGATCGTGGTCGGGACGAGCGCGGCCCAGTCGCCGCTGCTCGGAGGCACATTGCTCGCGACGCCGAACATCGTGCTGCCGGGGCTGGACACCGGACCGCTCGGACAGTGGGCTCTGAGCGCGACGTGGCCCGCCGGCATTCCGTCGGGACTCGCGCTCTACTTCCAGGTCTGGGTTCCCGACCCTGCGGCGCCGTTCGGTGCATCCGCGACGCGCGGCTTGGTCGCGACGACGCCTTGATCGGAAACCCCGGAGTTGCCTCGCCGCTGCAGCGGCAACGCGACTCGACCGTTCGGAGAGATCCATGGAGAACCGGATGAGGAGAACCGGATGAATCTGGTGAATCGTCGAATCGCCCACGCGTTCGGCCGCGCGCCGCTGGCCACGCTCGTGCTGATGCTGCTTTGTGCGACCGAGTCCGTCGGTCAAGTCGCCTACGTCGACGCGCAGGGCCGTGAGTGGCGCCAGATGGCGAACACGACCGGGCTCACGTGGAACCAGGTCGATGCCGTCTGTCCGAACGACGGCGTGACGCCGTGCGCGGGCATGTTCGGCGGCGTGAACGCGACCGGTTGGATCTGGGCCACGCAGACCCAGGTCATGGAACTGTTCAGCGAGACCGTCCCGGAGATCGCGCAGACCTCGAGTGTCGGCGGCCCGGGCTACGTGCTGCAGGGACTGTCCTTCTTCGGGCCGTTCAAACCGACGTTCGAGTACTACACGACCTTCGGGGGTTACAACTACATCAGCGGCTGGACGTCGACCTCGAACGGCGCCGACGCGATCATCCCCGAGGTCAGCGCGCAGTACCCGGTCTTCTACGGGTCGTTCAACGTCGTCGCGCAGACCGCGATCACGTCGACGAGCTCGTTCCGCGGCGTCTGGATGTTCAAGCCCGCTCCGGGTCCGTTCCAGAACCTCGGTGGATCTCTGCCGGGGACGTACGGCGCGCCGGGTTTGAAGGGAAGCGGGACGCTGAGCGCGGGTTCGGCGACGACGCTGACGATCGCGCACGGGAACCCGAACGGGCTCGCCGCGCTCGTGATCGGAACGCAGGTGTGGAACGCGCCTTTCCTCGGCGGAACCTTCGTCCCGACGCCGGACCTCGTCCTCGCGGGATTGCCGCTCGACGCGAACGGTGGCATCGCGCTGACCGCACCGTGGCCGGCGAACGTCCCGTCGGGCGTTCAATTGGTGTTCCAGGCGTGGATGCCGGATACCGCCGCACCGTTCGGCGCATCGGCGACCAACGCGCTGCTCGTGAGCACTCCGTGACGAGTCGCTGATCGGTCGGTGCCTCGAGGCGCCGCGCGCTCCGGGAGGAACGACGCGCCTCGGTCCCAACGGGTCGACGTCGGTTCGCGTACCAGCGCAGCCGGGCCCGGGAGCACCGATCCCATGCAAGCGATCGTTCCACACGCGCCGTCGGACCCGCTCCGCCGGCGCTTCCGTCGTTCCGCAGCCTCGCTCTCCGGCGCGCTGATCCTCGGTTCGGTCGTGGTCGCGACCACGTTCGGCGCGCTCGCTCGAGCGCAGGACGCGCCGCGACCGGCCGATCCGTTCGACCTCACGACGTACCGGCTGGTCGTGCGCGAGCCCGGCATGGACGAAGCGCGCGAGCAGGCGAATCTCGTCTACGACGCGGCCCACGAACTGACGTTCGACCTGTTCGCGTCCCGCGACCACGACCCGAAGCGGCCGGTCCCGGTCGTCGTGTTCGCGAACGGCGTCGGCATGGTGCCCGACGGAACGCAACTGAAGGACTGGTCGATCTACGACGACTGGGCCCGCCTGATCGCCGCTCGCGGCATGGTCGGCGTGACGATGGACGCGCGCGGCGATGCCGCCGCCGACGACCTGGCGACGCTGATCGGACATCTGCGATCCAACGCCGCGAAGTACGGCATCCGCCCCGATCGCGTCGGCGTCTTCGCCTGTTCGGCGAACGCGAGCACGACGCTTCCCCGGCTGATGGGCGACCGGCCCGACGGCGTCGTCGCCGCGGTCATCTGCTACGGCAGCGCACCGTTCGAGTCGTTCGACACCGACCTGCCGCTGATGCACGTCGTCGTCGGCGGCGACGGGGAGTTCGCGGCGCGCGAGGCGCAGGACTTGTGGACTCGAGCCGTCGCGGCGCGCGCGCCGTGGACCATGGTCTACGCGCCGACGCTGCCGCACGCGTTCGACTCGCTCGACCGGAGTCCGGAGAGCATTCGGCAGACGCGCCGCATCGCGGACTTCTTCGAGCACGAACTCGAATGCGCGCTTCCGCCGATGGACGAATCGAAGGAATCCCTGGCGGAGCGCGCGACCCGGCTCAGCTACGGCGGCGAGTTC
>JAEUIB010000533.1 GCA_016795255.1 Planctomycetota bacterium | reverse complement strand
GGCGCCGCCGAGCGGGACGTAACTGTCGGCCGCGCGCACGGAGCGCACCGTCGCTTGGACGTCGTGTTCCGTCAGATCGGCGACGATCGCGTCGGCGACGCCGCCAGCCGTCGCTCGACATTCGTCGACGACGAGAACGCGGCCGCACTCGTTCGCGTGCGCGCGGATCGCCGAGAACGGCAGCGGGTTCAGCCAGCGCAGGTCGAGCACACGGACCTTCACGCCGCGCTCGCGCTCGAGCGTGCGTGCGGCGCGCAGCGACAGCCGGACGCCGTTCGCGTAGCTGACGAGCAACAGATCGAACGCGTCCTCGCCGTAGATCCCGACTTCGCCGGGCAGCAGCGCGTCGCCGGGCGGCGGGTAGTCGAACAGCCACGCGCCGTCGTTCGCGTCGTGGAGGTCGCGCTCGTGGTACAGCGCGATCGGCTCGAGGAACACGACGACGCGGCTGCACTCCTTCGCCGTCGCGATCGCGCCGCGCAACAGTCGCACCGCGTCGTCGCCGCGCGCCGGCGTGCAGAGCATGAGGCCGGGGATGTCGCGCAGCGCACCGATCGAGTTGTCGTTGTGGAAGTGGCCGCCGAAGCCCTTCTGGTACGCGAGCCCTTGCAGCCGCACGACCATCGGGTTCTGGAACTGGCCGTTCGAGAAGAACGCCAACGAGCACGCTTCGCCGCGCAGTTGATCGAGCGCGTTGTGCAGGTACGCGAGGTATTGGATCTCGGGGATCGGCAACAGCCCGATGTGCGCCGCGCCCTGCGCGATGCCGAGGATCGTCGTTTCGTCGAGCAGCGTGTCGAAGCAGCGCGACACGCCGAAGCGCTTCTGCAAGTCCGCGGTGACGTAGTAGACGCCGCCCTTCTTGCCGACGTCCTCGCCGAACGCGATCAGCTCGGGCCGCCGCAGGAACTCGTCGTGCAACGCCGCATTGACGTGCGCCGCGAGCGTGCGCGTCGTGTTGCTCGTCTGCTCCTCGGGGAGCTTGCCGTCGAAGTGGGCGACGCGCTGCTCGCGCGGCACGGCGCCGGTCGCGGACGCGCGGACCCGATCGGCGTCGTACTGGAACAGCGGCGCCATGACTTGCTCGCGCGTGGTCAGCTTCGGCCGCGCGCAGGCTTCGTCCATGACGGAGAAGACGCGTTCCTTCGCGCTGGCCCAGATCGCGCGCAAGCCGTCGGCCGTCGCCGCGCCGGTCTCGATCAGGCGCGCCGCGGTGAGGGCCAGCGGATCGCGTGCTTCGTCGCGCTCGATGTCCGCGAGCGCGCGATAGCCGGTTTCGACGTCGGTGCCGGCGTGCCCGAACAGTCGCACGGTGCGCAGATGGAGGAAGACGGGCACGCGCCGCGAACGACAGAGGTCGATCGCGCGAGCACACGCGTCGTGGATCGCGTCGATCGAGCCGTCGGCCTTCACGTACTCGAGCCCCGGCTGCGTCGAGAACGTCTCTTCGATCCAGCCGCGCGGCGTGGCGACGGAGATGCCGATCTCGTTGTCCTCGCAGAGGAACAGCACGGGCACGGGCGAGCCGCGCTTGCGCGAATAGCGCGCGGCGTTGAACGCGCATTGCGCGGTCGCGTGGTTCGCGGAGGCATCGCCGAACGACGCCATCGCGATCGCGTCGTGCGGCAGTCCGGTGTCGACGCCGTTGCGCCGCGCGATGCCGAGCGCGACGGCGAGCCCGACCGCTTTCGGCAGATGCGACGCGATCGTGCTCGTCTGCGGAGGCACCCACAGCGGCCGACTGCCCCAGACCTTGTGCCGCCCGCCGCTGATCGGATCCTCGGCGGAAGCCGCGAACGACAACAACGTGTCGAACACCGGCGTCGACCCAGGCAACTGCCGCGCGCGCGCCATCATCAGCCCGCCGGAGCGGTAATGAAGGAAGCACGGATCGTCGATGCGCAGCAGCGCGCCGACGCAGGCGTTGGCTTCGTGGCCCGAGCTGCCGATCGTGTAGAAGCTGCGATTCGTCTTCTTCAGCTCGCGCGAAGCGACGTCGAGCAACCGCGACAGCGCCATGTCCTCGAACAGAGCGCGTGCCCGCCGAGCGTCCAGCCGCGAACCCTCGACGAGCGGAGCATCATCGGCAAGCAAAGGCACGAGGTCCCGGACCGCCTCGAGCTGACGTTCCAATCGCTCTTGGACGATCTCGACGCGGGTCTTCGCCGCTGCGCTCCTAGGAGGAGAATCCGGTCCAGGGTGTCTCGAGGAGTCGCGCAGGGTTCCCGGCCCACCGCCGGTGTCAACCTCCGGTCGAAGAGCGCAAGCAACGGGGACGGAGGCGCGTCTGTCCCCGTCATTCGCCCGTCTCTGCGAGCAACGGGGACGGAGGCGCGTCTGTCCCCGTCGTTCCCTCGCGTCCCTCGCGTCCCTCTCGTCCCTCGTCGTCCCTCGCGTCCCTCTCGTCCCTCGCGTCCCTTTCGTCCCTCGCGTCCCTCGCGTCCCTCGCGTCCCTCGCGTCCCTCTCGTCCCTCGTCGTCCCTCCCATCCCCGTTCCCCTCCCCGACTGGTACTCTCCCCGTCTTCTCCAGCCGCCCGCGGGAGCCCCGTTCGTGCCTTGGATCCGAGCCCTGCTGCTCGCCGTGCTGCTGGCCGTCGTCGTCCAAACGGCGTCGCCCTTGCCGACGCGCGTCGACGACACCCCGCCCACGCCCGCGGCGAAACCAGCGCCGGCCGTCGCCGACGACAAGGGCTTCGACTCGCTGGCCGGCGATCGCATCCTGGCTCACGTGGTCAAGCTCACGTCCGACGAGTTCGAAGGCCGCGGCGCCGGAACCGAAGGCGGGATGCTCGCGCGCGATTCCATGGAGCGCGCGTTCCGATCGCTCGGCTTGAAGGAAGCCGGTACGGAAGGCTTCCGCCAACCGTTCCGCACGAAGGGCCGCGGGCGCTCGAAGGCGACCGATCTGGACCTCTGCAACGTCGTCGGGATCCTCGAAGGCTCCGACCCCGAACTGAAGAAGCAGTTCGTCGTGATCGGCGCGCACTACGACCATCTCGGACGGCGCAACGGCACGATCTACCCCGGCGCCGACGACAACGCGTCGGGCTCGGCGGCGCTGATCGAAGTGGCGCGCGCGTTCACGCTCGGTGAACGACCGAAACGCAGCTTGCTGTTCATCGCGTTCGACGGCGAAGAGATCGGCCTGCTCGGCAGTCGCCACTTCGTCAAGGCGCCGACGGTGAAGGACGAAGCGATCGTCGCGATGCTGAACATGGACATGATCAGCCGCGGCCCCGATGGCGATCTGTGGCTGAGCGGCGTGTCCGAGAGCTCGGCGATGAAGGCCGCGGTCGAGGCCGCCGCGCCTCTCGCCGAAGTGACGCTGCACTTCGAACACGACCGTGAATGGCGCCAGTCGAGCGACCACGGTCCGTTCGCCACCGCCGGCATCCCGTACCTGTATTTCGGCGTCCCCGATCACGAGGACTATCACAAGCCCGGCGATACTGCCGACAAGGTCAACGAGACGTTGCTGCTGCGTGCCTCTCGCGTCGTC